>JARRRJ010000071.1:0-11796 GCA_037380865.1 Sedimentisphaerales bacterium | reverse complement strand
CTGTATCCTTTTATCAGGCTAAAAAGCGAGCTATCTGCGGCAGTGGCTGCTCATTTTTGAGGGATCAATCCTCATTTTCAGGCTGAAAAATGAGATTTGCCAAAGAATCCTTGTACCTTGGCAAGAAGAGAGGGAGAATACGGATTCTCCAGCCGGAAGGAAAGAATTTCTATTTTTTTCCTACATTTTTCATGTGGCAGGCAACCAATTGTTTCCAAAAAACTCAGAAAAATTTCAGTTTTCAGGATTTTTTGCCAACGTGGGACAGTTCAGCACCCCACGCCTGAATAGCACAAATTTGTCAGTTTCGATTGGATTTAACGACTTATTCCACATTAACAAAAATTTGCACCGTGATATAATCAAGAGATTTGTTATCAGTGACAACAAAAGTAAGCGCGTGTATACCCTGATGATCGGCAGTCCAGGTGAACTGCCGTTCGGAAAAAGATGCGCCCTCCGGCAATCCGGGAGCAAAATATATCAGTGCGTCATTGTCGGCATCTGAAGCTGAAATCGAAAGACTCAATGGTACTCCTACACTTGCGTACTGGTTCTCCACCGGGAGTAAAACGGGCACCTTATTAATAGAATTCTTTTCCCAGTTATTGGCAAAAAACACAAGATCATTTAAATCAACTCTCCCATCATGATTCATATCTTCTTTCAACGGCATGTCATAAAAGTGCCATTTATCCTCCAGTCTTAGTACATCGCCCCACGTTACTGAATTGTTGTTGTCCAAGTCTCTGATATCGCCTGCATAGGAGCGTGACATTCCGGCCTGAGTTGTGCCGCCGTAAACGCCCATGTTTATTCTTTTTCCGTGAGGCCACAATTCTTCACTATAATCCAGATTAGGATCGCCGGTATCGATACAGGGACTCGTAACGTCATCCATAAGCCAGCTCTTTGTTTCTGGATCCCACCTTCCGTTCTGAGATAACAAATGGTAGTCACCCTCATTCCATACTCGGTCATCTATTGTAGGATCTGTGATAATAATATTAGGATTATTCAAGTCCGTCCAGAATCCGGGATTAGCAAAACGAGGATCATTTTGAATATTGCCCTGCCCGGAGAAGCCGCCCTGGATGTTACTGTATCTAACCACAGGCATCCCGGCACCCGCGAACTGGGAATTATTGTTATCGCGGAAAATGCATGAATTTATGTTAGGATCGCTGCCATAATTGTATATTGCACCGCCCAGAAATGCAAGATTACCACAGAAAGTGGAGTTACCTATTATTGGCAGGCCCCCGCTATTATACAAGGCACCACCTTTTGCATCAACGAGACCTTTGGCCGAGTTTCCAGTAAAGAGGCAATTCCTTATCACCGGATTACTGTCGTAATTGCAGATTGCACCTCCTTTGCTATTGTCCTTTTCGCCTGCAACATTTTCACTAAACGTACATTCACTAATCTGCGGGAAGCTCACTGAATTATATATTGCTCCGCCGTTTGCTTTTGCGTGATTTCGAAGAAAAATACAGTTTATCAGATCGGGATTGCTGGAGGAGATATTGCACATTGCTCCACCATTCGTACCGTGATTTTCTGTGAATTTGCAATTTATAAGAATTGGGGAGCTTTCTTCTCTGTTGCTTATTCCACCGCCGCTGGAATCCACGATGTTTCCTATAAATGTGCAGTCTATCAAAGCGGGACAACTGACGTTTTCGTTATGCAGGCCGCCGCCTTGTGTGGCATTGTTACCAATGAAAGTGCAGTGTACAATAGTTGGGCTGGCTGCAGAGTTGTATAAGCCTGCTCCGTATAGAGAATGGTTGTCCTCTCCGGACCCGTCTGCGAATCCAGCCGTAATTGTCAATCCGTCAAGAACGGCTGTTTCGTCGACACCGCTTCCAAAGATCACATGGTAGGAATTGTCACGAAGTGAAAGCTGATAGCCTTCATCATCGATTTCTTTATCATTATTGCTCAAGTCCCCCGAAAGAATGGTTTCATATAGTTCAATATCACGGGAATTCTGATCTATGGCACCTAACCCGGCATAACCTCCGGCTATCGTGACATAATTTCGAAGCCAAAATGATTCCTGTCTCTGGCCAATTGTCTGGTGTTCTCCCCGGTCGGGCCAGTAAGTCCCGCCCGCAACGCGGATTTGGGCCGGATAAGACTCAGTTGAGGAAAATGCGGCAGACATAGCATCCTGAAGATTAACGAAGGCGTTTTCCCATGATGAACCATCATTGTAACCAATCGCATCATCATCGACATAGATAACCTGTCCTGCCTGAACACAGTTACTGAAGATAAGACATGCTGCTGAAATTATCGCCAATTTGATGCCCTGCCTCCTGTACATATTCAGCCACCTCTCTTTCTTTTCCATCTTGATAAGACTTCCAATCGAACATATTTACAGATTCATTATCCGACAGTAAACATAAATTGCACAAGCAATTCAGTCGTACACATCTTGTTCTTATCATAACTCTCAAGTGATTCTGTTCGACAGTGTTCACAAATGTGCAGAAAACAACATAAAATTTGATAAGAATCCTTACATTTGCCGGTTGCAAACGGATACCACAGAAAGAGGGAGGCTGGAAAAAATTCCTCTTATCTCAAGTGAATCGGCGCGAGAGAAAATTTTGTTAGATCAGGAATTAGATTTCATAAATGCAATTAGTGCCATACCTATGGCTTTCAGAAGGAGTTATGTTAATGGGCGATACAGGATTCGAACCTGTGACCTCACGGGTGTGATCCGTGCGCTCTAGCCAGCTGAGCTAATCGCCCTGAAAAGTATATTTGAACCAGAATACAGGGCTCATGTCAAGCTTGTACTGAAAAAACTACATTGCAGCAACGTTTATTTTGCCAAGCTTGACACCCTTCATGCTCAAAATCTTCTCGCCGATCTTCCGGATTTCACCCGCCCGGCCGCGAAAGACTATGATCTCAAGGCAATCACGCTCATCCAGATGTACATGCAGAGAGGAAATTACCTGCATCGATTCTGCAAACGTGTGCGAGTGTTGCAAGTCAACAAGAGAATCCGTCAATTTTGTTGAGTGATGGTCGTAAACGAGGAAGACTGCAGCGACCGCTTTTGCTTGAGGATTTTCAAGCTGCTCCTCACTTAATTGCAGGCGGACAAGATCGCGTATCGCTTCGGACCTGCTCTTGTATCCCTGCTTCGCAATCAGCTTGTCAAATTCTGCGAGCAAGTCTTCATCAAGCGACACGCCTATTCGCTCAAGCTCTGACATAAGTCTTCTCCGGGCAAGTGAGCTTCGTCTTTATATTATCTCAAGTCTTCTGAGAATTGCTTTTGCCCAGCGTGCGCTGCGAATCTGTGCCAGGATAAGTAAGAGGAGTACAAGGACCATATAGCCGCAGAATCGCAAATAATACAGAATCATGTCAAGCATCTCACCTGTCTTTGCTGCATGCCATCTCACCATCTCGCCCGACGTAAATATGGCACCCATTACAACATTGGCAAAAATTAACTGCCATGGTAAAACCAGAATCAGCGCAATCAGCGAAAGGAAGAAAGCTCTTGTTATGTGATTGATTCCGCCAAGTCTGCCCAGCATGGAGACTTTCAGGCTGAACATCATTGTCAGGCAATAGAGGACCACCACTAATATCAAGACTGCATCCACAAAACGAATAATCCATACAACATGTTCGAATGTGACTCCGAAGAGGAATTCTTTTTCAGCAGGCGCTCCCGGCTCGTTGGGAGAAGGAACTGTTGTTTGATTTGCTAACATAATAGGCGCGATTGCTTCGGCAGCAACTTCATTTGGTTCAGCCGTTCCAGCAGGCTCAGCAACCTGGTTTGGCTCAACTTCTTCTGCCGGCGGCACAGCAGGCTGACTTGTCTGCGGCTCCGCCTGAGGTTCCGATTCTTCATCAGACTTGGGAGGTACGACCTGGCTTTCGTTGTTATTTGTTTCCTGCCCAACTGCAGCTCCAGCCTGGTCGCTTCCCGGAACATTAGGACCGGGCACAGTTATTCCCTCGCTCGTGCCTGGTGAGATAGGTATCATTCCCAAATCCACAAGCCAGAAACATGCCTGCAAAATGCCGATACACACTAATGCGATTACAAAGAAGAAGTTCTTCCATCCCTTAAAGACACCAACCGCCTCGAGACAATCAGTTGTATCGAGCAGGTTACTTGAGCCACTCTGGTTTTCGTTCATTGTTATTTCTCCCAAATCCTAGATTTCCTTCATTAAATTTTCAGTGAACTAACAGGCAACTATGATATTTCGATTCGTCCATAAGTGCAAAGATTTTCTTGTCGAGATTATAAACTAAATTGGCTATTCAGGAACCTCAACTATGGTAATTTTCCCGAAGCATCGACATATCCCCGTATTCCCTTGTTAGACAAGGAGTTACGTCATCCAATGCGGTTTCGGATTGAGTGTGACGTGCTCAAACAGATTTCCACAGAACTTTCAGTTGCTTCAATATTATTTGTGTGGATGCCATAAAGGAATCGTTTTCCCAATTCGCATAACAGGTCGGTTCTTCTCTTCAGGCTATACTTTATCCACCACGTTTCTTGTCGTACCGAACTTTTTTTCTTCTTGTCTTTGCTGAGAAACCGGTTTTATGTCCGCTCTCACGGCTGTTGACCTCGGAGGATGCGCTTGATGGCGACTTCTCAGCATTTGCTGTTTCTGGTAGCATTGTTCTGTGAAAACTGCAATTTCGGAATCCAGGTTTGCGCTGGCTGAATCCCCAAAAAATGCGTGAATTATTGGGAATACGAGGTCCGGCTTGCGCTTGCGCAGCTCTTTTGCCATTCCTTCGATTTTGGCCGTAGCGACTCCTTCCTGCATACAGGTAAACGGACCCACGTGAAAGATGCCTGAGATATATGTATCGCCGTGAGGGGTAATAAGGTCATTCATGAAATGATACGCAATACCTGCGCTTAACGGCGATTCTCCTTCTATATTGCCATGGAACTCATGGTTCTTTTCAAGTGTCTCTATCATCTCCATCGGTTTCGGAAGCACGTGTCTGCCTTCGAGAACTTCGTGGAAAGGCTCAGTTATTTTTTCTTCGGCCCATGACATGTATCTTCCTTTTGCAACAGATTTCACGTACTCACCTGCTACCTTCTTTATCCTGGAAAAACTATAGCTCTTAACTGCCAGACCAAGATCTCTCTTTTTATTGCGATGGATCATTTTATTTATATAATCGAGCCAATCTGTCACCGGGTCCCTGACTATTTCAAGTCCCTGTTTTTCCAGTTGCCTGATAACATAATTCGTATAAGGATCGTGCATCCTCATGTAAATCTCGCCTATATATAATACAAGCGGAAATCTTTCAGTTTGCGCCAGTTTTGTCTTTTTGAATTGGGAAACAGTTTCTTTTCCCCATTCTACAAGCGCATCAGTTTCAGTTCCATTTTCGATAATTCTTTCTAGTACAGAGAGTCTCTCTTGCCTGAGTTTCGCAAGCTGCTCTTTGTCCACTGCATAAGGATTGTATCTCAGATAAATATCTTCGAGCAGGTCAGAGCATCTTATGCCTTTGTAAAGCATCTGCTGCATCTTGGCCTTCTGAGAAAAACTCAACTTTCTCGGGAAAGGTATATCACAATAATCTGTTTCCGAAGAAGGACCTGCGACGGGAACATTCTGCAATCCTTCCCTGTCCAGGAATTCCCTGACAAGCTCAGTATATTTTCCGAACCTGCAGGGTCCGCTCGTTGTAGGAAGCATTACAAGGTAGCTTTTCTCAACGTGTTCTTTGCCCAATGCATCTATTCTTTCCTGAAGGAAACCTATCGCGTCACCTACAACTCCCTTGAGAGGATGACACACTTCCGTGTAAATATGTTTCCGTGCGACTTCGTAGCCGCGCTGAGTATTGGTAGGCAGAACGAGAGAGTTGACACCAAAATGCCTCAGGCCTGCAGCTCCTACATAACTGGCATCTCCCATATATGGTATGAGCCATGTTCGTTCCTCGGATTTGTCAGGCTTTCGGATTTTCAGGTTCTCGATTTTCATCTTTGTCGGAGTGGTCTGATTTACAACTCTTTCATGCGCTTCAGTCCTTGTTACGAACGGAGCGTTATTTGTCTGGGCATCAGTGAGAAGAACGAGCACAGGTTTTTGTGCCGCCTGCTGGATTTTCTCCTCCTGGTACACCTTGAGACTGTCCGGACCGCAGGCGAAATTCATCATTCTTATCGCAAACAGATTGGGATGCCTTGCAACGAAGACGCCTGCCTTGAGTATCTTTACACTCTGGACCCAGAACTCATTCTCGACTATATCATCCAGGGGAATGTCTATAAACTTGTGTTCGAGAAATACCTGCGGTATATAGTTCAGGCCTCTTACCTGCGAGAACATTGTTCCCGAGTTCGAGCTGGCTTCAGGATCGAGAAGAACGTAATCTCTGCCGATTCCGACATAGGCTTTTTCGTTTCCTTCCTCAATTCTCGCAAGGAATTTGTCACCCTCTTTATAAAGCTCCTCCCTGAATTCTTTTTCAGCTTCGCCGGCATAATTTATAGCTTCTTTGATTTGGCTGTTTGTAAAATTAAATCCGAGCCTGTCGAATTCCTGCTTAAATGCTTTTACAAGAATGCCGTCGTCACCGAAATGCAGAATCGGATTAATTTGCCTGTTTTTGTCAAGTGCCAGCACATCGTTTAAGACATAACCCTCGGATTCTGTGTAAATACAGTATTTCAAATCAGGCGGCTGCTGTCTCCTTAGCTCGATAAAACTGGGATTAAAAAGATATTCTACGTTAAAACTGTCATTTAGAACGGCTGCGTGACCTGTCGCGAGTTTGCGCGCGATGCAAAATTCTGTTCGCGAATTGTCCACTCCAATCTTGGCGATTTCCTTTGTTGTTCTCGGCGTCACCACAGGACAGAAGCCAAGCTTCTTGAACACGGCCGCACTCCATATTCCTTTCTCGCCCAGCGTCGCAGTGCTGCGCTTTATTCCTACAGTTTTTCCCAAATTTGCATCAGGCTTTTTACCTTCGATCTCACTGAGCAGGAGACCCTGCTTTTTGGATTATCTCGTCGTCTTCGATAGAGAATATCTCGAGCTTGCAGTCTCTGATGCCGCAGCTCTTGTCGCCAAACAGTTCCTTGCATGAAATTATTCTTTTATCGAAAGGCATATCGACCAGATCCCAGCCTCTAAACGCAGTGTCGTACGGTTTTCCGTCCAACTCAAACTGCTTTATATTCTGGATAATATCGAGAGCCTGGCCCCAGGCGCCGAACATTTCCCTGTGAGGATATGCTTCTATTTCTTTTTCTGAAATTTGCGCAAGAGCCGCAAGAAACGCTTTGCCAAGTGCCGGACCTCCCTGCGCGGAACATTTCTTTCCTGCGTGCTGAGAGCCGCCGACAAATTTATAGTAATAGCTGGCCGCTGTTCCCCTGATAATCGCGGCTGCGATTTCTTCCTTGCTGAAACCTTCAGCGATGAGTCTGTTTTCGTCCATTTCCATAAACACGCCGCAGGTCGAGTCTATCAGAGGAACTCTCTGCGCGTTAAGTGCGGCTTCCTGAAGCGTGTTTTCGACATTTAAGTTTATCACATCCGCCATGTTTTCGAGCGTCTGGCCAGAACCTGCCTGGCAGCTGTAGTTCATCTTGGCTTCCTTGACTGTGCCGTCCTTCGAGAAACTTGTGAACTTCATGTCCTGGCCGCCTATCTCGAAGATTGTATCGATGTCACCGTTATAATGTTTTACCCCAAGCGCGTGACAAGTTATTTCGTCGGTGACTTTGTCCGTCAGCTCGATATTTTTCTGAGCAAGCTGATCAGATTTCTTCTTGCTGACCAGTATTTTTTCATATAGTTTTCTCGCTGATCCTGTAGCTCCAACTCCCTTGACAATAACCTTGTCTTTGTTCCTGCTCAAATACCTCACTACACGCTTGAGAGATTCTTCCGGGTTTCCATGTGTTTTTATATATAACTTATCAAGGAGCCTGCCTGTTTTGAGTTCGACGAGCGCACCTTTTGTTGTCGTGCTGCCCCCGTCTATTCCCAATACAACTTCAGTTTTTTCGGGAATCCCCTCAGCCAGCGAGTGACTTTCTTCGTTAACTTTCGAGAGAAAATCGGATATCGCGGGCGCGAACTTCCTTTTTTGTCTTCCGAGGGCGGATACTTTCTCAAGCTCACTGATTTTAAATATATGGCTGTTCTGCTCTTCCAGTCCTTTTAGCGCAGCTCCTATAGCGGCGATGTTATGGAACTCCTCGGGTCTCAATATTTCTATGCCCAGAAATTCCTGTAAGCTTTTCCTCACAAGGTCGTTGGCAAAGACTCCTCCCGTAGCTATAGCAGAGTGATTCTTCGACTCGCCATCGAACTGTCTCGAACCGAGAACATCTATTATATAATTTCTCGCGACCGTCGTGAAAAGGCCCGAAAGGTTGTCTTTCCTTTTAGCTCCTTCATTTTGTTTGTGGATAAGGTCCGATTGAATTACGACTCCGCATCTTGCAAGGAATTCGCATGGCTCCATCGATTTGTGCGCCTCTTTTTCTGCTTCGACAAACATTTTTTCGAGACGAGCCTGAAGCCTTTTCCTGTTATTTATCCTCATCTCCTCTTTGTGTTCTTCATTCTTCGCCTGGGCGGTATCTTCCAAATCTGAGTTTGGAATTTCTCCCTCGAAGAGTCTTCTGCATTGTTTTTCGATAAGAGTCCCGGAGCCGCCGCCGCATTTTGTGCCTGTTCTCCATTCCTGTATTAATTTCTTTCCCTGTATTTCTTTCAGATTAAAGAAATAAGGATCTTTCGCTCCTATGTGAAATATGAACTCAGCCTGAGGCATGACAATTTCGGCGCCCCTGGGAATCGCGACACTGTCATAAACATAAGTCACTCCATCCATGATTTCAGGAAACGATTCTGCGCCGCTTCCCGTGAAAGCAGTATTTCTGATATTCTCCTGGGAGAACTTCTGTGTTATTTCCTGCCAGGCCTCGCGAATCGCTCCAATTGGATTGGCAAAATGCATTATCGGCTGCGACGAATAAACTATTTCTTTGTCTGTATCGAGGACAACATAATGTACCGCACTGCTGCCGACATCAATTCCGACATAAAGATCTTTTTTAGTTTCCTTTTCCCTGTTCATTTTTTCCTTTAAACTCTCCAAAAAATATATGTTACCGGCTGAACAATTTTCTGCCTGGATATAAAGGGACCTCCGCTGTTATCACTCCGGCACCTTCAGCCAGATGGTCCATTTTGCATAACACTTCACCTTTAGGTGAGACAATTGCACTAACACCATTCATGCATGCTCGAACGACTGCATAGTTCGACTCTATCGCACGATTAATACTATTTTGAAAATGAGCTTCTTTAACTTCTTGCCAATCCTTTGTGGGCACCACCATCAGAGACACCTTTTCTCTTCCATACTTGCGCGACATGTCAGTAAAGTTATCATCCTGGCATATCATCATTCCCGTTTTTATCCCATCAAGAAGAGAAACGACCGGCTTACCGTCTCCTTTTTTGTATCGTTCCAAGTAAGGAATGAGATGTATTTTCGTATATTCACCCAGGATGTGACCGTCCGAGCCTATGAGTACTACGCGATTGTCATTTTTCTCAGTACAAAAATACCCAATTGCAAGAGATATCTCGTTATCCTTTGCAATATCCTCAAAATTCCTCAGCCATTGGTCAGTATTTTCCGATGTGGAATAGAAACCCAGCTCGGGAGAGACAACAAGTTTCGAATTTTCCTGTGCCGCTTCTCTAACCAGCCTGACAAAAAGCGAGTTGGAGTCCTCCGGATAATAGACTAGCCAATCGCCGAGACTTTAATTTTATTTGTGCTTTGTTGGGATTGTGCGAAAGCATCGGTGGCTGCATAAGCAAATATCATAAGTATCGCTGCAGAAACAAACTTTATCCTTTGTTTCTTACAGGATGATATATTTATTATGAGCCCCTGCAACGTTCCCAATAGGAAAACTATTCCTGTAATTCCTGTTACACTCACGAAGGATACAAATCCCGGATATCTTGACCACGGCCTTACAATTGATTGTGCGGTTCCCCAGATGGGGACTAAACTGAAATTTGTCCAGTCAAGCAGAACCAAAGACGCGCCCAGCGCAATTGTGCCGGCCAACGTCGGATTGCGCAGGAGACGGTGACTAAGCAACGCAAAAATCGAAAAAAGTATCGCCAATTCAGCAAACAAGATTGCCGAAATCCATAGGGGCATTCTTAAAACGTAAGCCTGGGGTAAAACATAAAAAATCCCCATGTAAAAACCTGCGTAACTCATTCTCCGATAAGTGGTTGTCTTCCTTGCTGCAAGATACAAGACCGGGAGCAGCGCTACAAATTGCAGCGGAGCGGCGATCGACCATATATGTGGTATTGCCAGCAACAGGCCGCTTGCGGCGCCGTAAGTTACTGTTGTCCAGTCTCCTTTGTTCATAAGCTTCTGCTTTACGAGACGTGACGCTAATCACGCCTTAACATTACCATTCGAGTTGATATTTGACCTGACTTTTTCGAGCATTCCTATAAGTCTTTTTTGCTCACTTTCTACGAGTATTGCCATTATTCGCTTTACCTCTTGCGCATAAAGCGGCTCAATTTTTTCAAGCAGTTCGATACCTGATTCAGTCAGTTTTATAATGTTGGCCCTTCTGTCAGAAGGTGACGATGTGCGGCTAACAAAACCTGCTCTTTCCATGCGATCGATAAGCGCTGTAATATTGGCACGATTCACAAGCATCATACTGCTCAACTGAGCCTGTGTCAGTCCCTCATCCTGTCTGCTCTGGTGCTTTAAAAGCATCATAAGGTTAAACTGAACATCCGTCAGGCCGAAAGGCTGCAGGAACTGTCCCGCTTTCTTTCTTAAATTTGACGCAGTATAATATGTGCTCAATAAAGCTTCGTGCGCCAGCAATGTCACAGGCTTATTTAGACCAAGTTCCAACTCAAGAGACATTTTATATAATCCTTATCTACTCCACTGTTTTGTTAATGCATGTATTATTGCCTATTGAACTACCGTGTCAAATTAAATTTTCGGAGATTATAATTTATTTTTTCTATGTGTATAACCTGTTAGAGAACAGGGCAAAAAGAAACAGGAGGATAAGAGCGTTATGATCAAAGTGAATATTCTCATATCTATGATAAAGAACCTCCTGAAGTTCTAACAAGTTATCCACAAGCAGATAGTTTCATAAATTCAACCTAAGTCTCTATTCTAAAACGGATTAAGCTATTTTATAAAACTCGACGTTACAATTTCACAGACTATAAGAAGAATAATACAATTTATTTATTTCTTATTAAAATATTAGTCATAGTGATTCTTAAATAATGTCGACTTGAAAGCTTGTGCTCACCCGGGCTGCGGAAACCACCTTGATATTTTGGCTTGTTTGTAGTAACCTGAGAGTTCATGAGTTCACATTATGCACAAAATGATACAACGAGTGCGCGTGTACAGTTCAGTCGCGTTGTGAGAGACTTTTTCTTTTCCCGGCCGTATACAGCAATAGTTTTGCTGGCTTTAATATGTACCGCTACTGCAAAACTATTCCAGGCCATACGCTGTTCAGAAGTATCTCAATATCCAGGATGGATTTTATCGGACATCGCCTTTCTTTCAGGTATCGAAGTTATTCTTGCTTTTCTTTGTTTTTCCATCCGCAAGTCATGGATTATTCGATTATGCACAGTCATAGCGGCTCTCGTATGTTTATGGTCGTTTTTAAATGCCGGCTGGATTATACGAACCGGC
>JARRRJ010000070.1:0-7224 GCA_037380865.1 Sedimentisphaerales bacterium | reverse complement strand
CTGGGACGGCCTTATAAAATGGATCAAAAAAACAATGCTTCGCGACCACAGATACATCTCACCGGAGGACCTGGACGTCTTCACGATGGCAGATGATCCGTTTGAAGCAGTAAAAATCATAACAGATTTCCGTAACGCACAGGGGAAAGTAGGAATACACATGCCTGAAGGAATGAAGAAAGTGTAGACACGATTTTGCTTTTATAACTACAAACCATGAAAAATGTAGATTCCATTGGTTATTTCTTCTCTATACACATATTCATCTTCAAGCTCCGTGTCAGAGCCGACTGATTTTCATTTTTTAAATGTCAAAATGCTTTTCCGTCATAATATATTAAACTATGAATATACAAAAACAGGGACAAAACTACTAAAAAACCAATTGAGTGAAGGATGATCAATTTAACGCCTTTTCTAATTCCGTGTGAACGTATAATACATATAGGGACAGCAATTCCATAAAAAATAAGCACAAGCCAATAAGAAGAAGATGGTATAGGTTTTCCAGTTATCCTGCTGTCAACTATAGAGACGTGTGTTAAAGTAAAAGCCAGAACCATATAAATTAGGCAAGCATGCAGTTCATTTTTTTCGAAATCAACATCATACCTAAGTCCGATAATCGCTATAATTAAATAAACGAGTATAACCAGAAATGCTCGATATCGTTTTTGATTTTCAATCTGCATGATATCACATTGCTTTCTTACAATTAGAAAGGTTATTCCTTATCAGCGATTGTCGCTTTTAACACTACGATATCTGTTAAAGAATACCAGTCAACTTTTCTGGTCAGGAACATGATCGCAGCCAAAGCAACGAATAAGCCCGCCGAGCCTGCTAAAAGGGCATAATCTTCAATCATCAAGAGGATATACAGATATACATACAATAGTGTCACTACAGCTCCTACGATAACAGCGCGCTTGCTGGCTTTCAAAACAGCGGCGGAATATGATGTCACCAGTATGACTATTGCCGCACTTGCTATCGAATACGCCTGAATAAAACCCAAATGCTCAGCCAGGGAAAGTTCGAGAAGATAAAACATGCACATTCCCATCCCGATTAGCAGATACTGTATCGGATGGACACGAATTTTCGCAAGAATCTCGAAAAGCCATAAGGTGGCAAATGTCAGAACAAGGAAAAGAATCTGATATTTCACGCTTCTCTGCGACATTCTATACTGGTCAACGGGAGAAATCATTTCGACTCCGAAACCGGACGATTCAATCATTTGATCCATATTAGTATAGGATGAGGTCTGCCATTTCTGGGGAAAGTTCCTGCTGAGGAAAGGCACGTTCCACGTTGCTTCGAAGCCGTCTTTGTTGACGGTTCGACTCGTCGGAAGGTAAGTGCCTTGAAAACTGGGGGAACGCCAGTCAGATCTCAGCTGAATTTCGGTATCACGCCCGGACGGAGTGAAAAATGCACCCACGCTGCCGTTAAGCTCCATGGACAATGAAAAATTGAAATTAGAGCCGTCAAGGTTGTCTTTTAGTTTCGCATTCAGACCCTGCTTATTCCTGCCGAATTCGCCTGCGCCGGGTGTGAAATTCATCTTTTTGTCGTTCCACGTTAAACTTGGGGATTTCGTAATCGCCCAGGCGTCCGTGATGCCCATTGTCAGGTATGCCCTGTCCCAGAGAATATCTTCCTTTGCTATGGTCCATTCTGAAAAATCTGGAGCTGCGAAACCGCCGCGGATATCGAGTGCCAGAGTATATACAGGTATCTTATATATTCCCCTGTGAAGTAACTGAGTATTGACCTTTCCGTTAATCTTTAAAGACTCGGGCAGAAAAACCGCATAATCGACACCTGACTGAGATTGTGCTCGATTTTGCGCCTGGTAAGACCTGTTTATATAAGGAACAATTATCGAAGGCCCGGTCAGTACCTGGTTTTTTCCCCACTTGGATGTCACTTCTGTCATGGCTTCTTCGCGGGTCTGCTGTCTTTCTTTAATAACACCTTTGATTTTGACAATCGGTATTTGAAGCAAGAGAACCAGAAAACCGATAAGCAAAACCTTGACAAAATGAGAATTTCTCAGGAGCTCTATAATATGATTCTTTTGTCCATTATTCATATAAACCTCGCTTTCTCAGGCGTTTCTTATAGTAAGACTTAACGAAAATGACAGAATTCCGCAGTAACGGAAAATGTTTAGATTTTGCGTCGGATATCATTATACCTATATAATTATCGGCAGCAGTGTATGCGAGTGCTTTAGCTTATTCCGACTGATTTTCAGGAAATTGGAGTTTCATCAATAAAATTTGCAGCCGAGAGCCAAAGAAGCTTGAAGACCGTAAAATTTTTAACTTCTATCCTTCTTGCGCAATAATGTAGACCATGAATGATGACTTGTAATACTTATGAATAGAGAGGCTATTTCTTTTCAAGTCCGAGTTCTTCCAGGCCTTTATGGAAGGTGAAAACTGCAATCAAGCCTGCAAGAACAAAATTAATCACGTGCTCAGACGTCATACATATTTTCTCGAAATCGTCGTTCAAAATGTCAAACGATTCTCTAAGAGATTGAATGTACGGCATGAAAATACCCAGCACAATCATCATAAGTATTATTATGCTCTCAATAAGAGCCACGAAAGGTGAGCTTCGGGGGATGAGGAAGATTATGACACCGCACAGAATGCAGAAGCCGTAATAGAGGCCTTTATATAGTTGATAATTATCCAGAACTGATACACGAATGTTAATGCCCCAGATATAATCGAGCAGAATAAACGCGGGCGTAATTGAATAATACAGTTTCGGAACCAGATTTCCCGTGTTCTTAATCATCTTTTATGCTTCTTCGGGAATTTACGTTTTACTTTTGTCCGGGCTTTTGTCGGTGTAATTCTTTTACTTACAAGAGGCTCGACCGGAATTAAATTCAGTTGTCTCGCAGGAATATTCACTGAAGTTATTCTGGCTTGTAACGATTGTCCCAGGCGAACAAAGCTTCCCGAATTCTTACCTGTAACAGACTGCGTCCTGTCGTTATATTTCCACAAATCAGGTCCTAAGTCCTCCATGCGAATCAGGCCTTCGATTCCGAACTTTTTACATTGTACAAAAACTCCGAAGTTCGTCAGGCCTGTTACGACGCAGTCCAGCTCATTACCTATTTTTTTCGAGAGCATTTGCAGAAGCAGAACTGTTTTCAGTTCGTTCTCCGCATTTTCAGCTTCCTGCTCTGTAAAAGTGATGTGCTTTCCAATCTCAGAAAGGTCATATGCGGCTGACTCCCGCCTTGCATCGTCAACATGATTTTGCAGGTACAAATTTAAAACACGATGCACTAACAGATCCGCATACCTTCGTATCGGGCTTGTAAAATGACAATAATGCCTCGAAGCCAGTGCGTAATGGCCTATGTTTTCGGGTGCATATTGCGCTTTCTCGAAACTCCGCAGGACGGCTAAGTTTATCGCAAGAGAAATGTCCTGACCTTGAACAGACTCCAGCAAATCCTGCAAATCTTTCCTGTCGGGATTTCGAGGCAGGCTATAGCCGAACGCTTTTATGAGTCTTGCGAGATTCTTCATACTTAAAATATCAGGCTCAGGATGAATCCGCCGCATGAAAGGAACAATGAGCTTGTCCAGAAGCGATGCGACTGCGTCATTCGCTTCGACCATGAACATTTCTATTATCGTATGCGGATAACTCGTATCAGCCGGCGTTGCATCCACAACCTGACCTGATTTATCCATAATTAGCTCTGTTTCAGGTAATTCCAGGTGCAGCATCCCGTCTTTTGTCCTGCGATTCTCGATCGACCGACTGAGTTCTTCCATATTTTTGACCAGCTCAACAACTTCAGGCTTGATACCTTTCGTATGGCCTTTCAGAATTCCATCAGCCTGCTGATACGTCAATCTCTGTGTCGAACAAATGATACTGTTTGCAAACTTTCGCGAAATAATATCCGCGTTCATGTCGTAAGTAATAAAAACACTTTTCGTGAATCTTCTCTGTTCCGGCTGAAGGCTGCAAATCCCATTGCTCAGAATCTCAGGCAGCATGGGAATAACCTTTCCCGGCAGGTAAACGCTGTTTCCCCGTTGCTTCGCTTCGATATCCAAAGGCGACCGAGCCGTAACAAAGTTGCTCACGTCAGCTATATGAACGCCAAGTACCCAATTATCGTCGGCGTCCTTTTCGAGACTTATCGCATCGTCGAAATCCTTGGCATCGGGAGGGTCAATAGTCACGATGATCTTGTCTGTCAAATCTTCCCGACTGTCGAGTTTTTCCGGAGCAAATTTACTCACAGCCTGACGTGCCTGCTTCGTGCACTCGTTGTCGAACTCTCCCGGCAGATGAAACTGGTGAATTACAGATTTTATTTCCGTTTCGTATCGCCCTGCTTTTCCGAGCACTTCGAGAATTACGCCGCGAGCTAAATATTTTTCCGTTGGATATGATAAAATTTCGACTACGACTTTATCTTTTTCCTTCGCGCCTTTTGCGGTGACATCATCGACTGAAATTGGCTCGAAAAAGCCTGAGCCGTCAGGTTGGACGATCCAGCCTTCCGGATGTTTGCGCAGCATGCCGACAAATTTATTCTGCGAGCGTTCGAGAATTTCGAGAATCTCGCCCGCATATTGCATTTGGCCTTCGCGTTTGCCCCGCCTTTTCACTTTCGCGATGACAATGTCGCCTGTCATCGCACTCGCGGTATCATTCGGCGGGATGAACAAGTCGCCATGCGTATTTGCCTGCTGCGGCGTAACAAATCCGAATCCCTTCGGATTTGCGCGAAATGTCCCTACAATCTGTCCGGCCAGCGAAGGCAGACTGATAAGATTCTTCGCGCCGACGATAACGTGTCCCGCCTGGCGAAGCTGGTCGAAATCTTCCTTGAACTGCTCGTAATTCTCGGAGCTGACGCCCAGTGCCTTAGCCAAATGCGCCAGCTTGAGCGGCTCATAGTCATTATGCTTGAGCAGCTTAATTATCCTGTCTTTATAAACCTGCGCCATGTAAATCCCATTCTACATTTAATTATTAATAAATACATTTGTGCTAATTGCCACCCCGCGTTTGACGCGCTGTCCAATAAAGAGGCGATCCTGGATTCCCACCTTCGCGGGAATGACAAAACACAAAATATTATAGCCTCCGTGGTGAGTATATAAAGAAGGAAAAGAATTAACAGGTACATTTTGCCTTTTTTGAAATTTTTAACAATTTGACGATTCGCTGTTCGTCGATATCATCTAACGAATGGATTTTGATGTGTCGCATTGTCTTGCCTTTTCCCTCGAACATATCTATTTCTTTTTGTGAAAGGCCGTTTATGGCAAATCCCATGTTTACATGATCTTTGTGAGCAACGATATAATATCTTCGTTCAAAAAAAGGGACCCCAGCCCATATCTCCTCACTGATATTTGGAAAAGTTTTTATAACAATCTCACGCAGTTTCAGACAAATTTCTTTCTGAAGAGATTTCTGTTTCCTGATATATTTCTCAATTTCCTGGTTCATATTATCAATCTTCCTCTCGAATCTTTCGAATGAAGGATGGTGACAAATTTTTACCCTTATATTCGAATTCAGTATCAGCACCATATTTTAACAAGATTCGCCCAATTTCCGCGTTATTTCTGGCGCAGGCAATCGAAAGGGGATTATGTTCGTATCCACTCCTAGCATTGACATCGGCTCCATGAGCTAATAATAATTCCGTCACGTTTTTATCGTCATTTCTTACAGCTATTATCAGGGGAGTTAATCCATTACTTAGGAAGTTTAATTCTGCTCCGGCTTCAATAAGCAGAGTTACCATTTCAATGTTTCCGTTACTGACCGCGGAAATAACAGGTCTTCTGTCGTATACTGCTCCAATGTTTACATCAGCTCCTTTGGAAAGTAAGAATTTAACCATTTCTATATTTCGGGCAGAGACAGCCGTATTGAGAGGTGTATATCCATCTATTCCCTTTGTGTTTATGTCTGCGCTATTGTCCAAGAGTATTTTTACTGCTTCAATGCTGCTGCCTCTTACTGCGTAATTTAGCGGGACTTTACCAGTATAGCCCAGTTTCGGATTTGCTAATGCACCGTTTTCAAGAAGAATTTTAACTATTTCAGCATGACCATTCTCTGCCGCATAATGTATAGGAAACTCTGCCGCTTCGTTTCCTGCATTTACGTTTGCGCCGCGTTCGAGAAGAAATTCTACTGTTTCAACCTGACCCGCAGAGCAGGCTCGATGTAAAGCAGTTCCCTGATCTCCAAACCATGTATTACTATCTATATTTGTCCCGAGCGCGAGCAGAAATTTAATATGCTTAATATCGCCCTCGTGAGCCGCCTCCTGGATACTCATACAGCCGCTGAAGAATAAAGGCGTCAGCATTAACAAAAATAATCTGGACTTTTGTGCTGCCAAGAAAATTGATCTTCTCATTTCTCAATCTCTCTGTTTTTTGGTATTTTTGTTGATACGAACTGTGATTATTAGAGTTCTATCTTGTTTTTAATACATTCTTTATTTTACGATGCCCTCTGGATGTCGTTTTCACTACGGCACTATCACCATTTCGCTCAGCATGAGACATGGTGCTTTGCTCGTGCCATTCCTGTTGAAGGACCATCGTGATAGCTTCCCAGCTTGTATCTCCCTGCGGTAAGTCATACGTGCGTACAGTCATTCTTGAGCCGCAACCTGTTAAAATAATGGTCACTGCAAAAATGATTACGAGCCGAATGGTTTTCTTGAACATTTACGATATCCTTTCCTCAAATCGAAAAAATTCCGGTTGAACTATTTCTTAAGAGTAAAGCTCTCATTAAATTCCATAATGAGTCATAAGCTTTTTTTGTACAGAGACTAATAACATAGATTATTATATAAATTATGAGAAAGCATTAATTGTTTTTTGTCCAATTTAAAATCATTTTTGCGACTTGCGCGATTCCGAAAGCGAACAATGTGAATACGACCCAGCCTGTTAGTGCCATAAGAGGAATATCGCTGTTCGAATGACTTCCCCTGGTAATCTGCATCAGGATTCCGCCTGGAATAAAAAATGCGGCACTTATTATACCAAATACACTGAGGCCGGAGCTTCCATCTTCGACATTGAGCCACGTACAGGCTAATATCGCCCAGGCAGTGACTATTCCAATTGCAATAAGATGTGCCCTGAAGTTCTTCATTTAACATTTCCCACTTTAATACTAGCC
>JARRRJ010000069.1:0-11610 GCA_037380865.1 Sedimentisphaerales bacterium | reverse complement strand
TTTTACATTTCGGGAATTCGTGTTAATATAAAAGAACATAAATGCTGAATAATCCCGTTGTTATATTAGGAGTCTACTATGAAACGCAAGGCTGTTCTTTTTATTTCAATGGCACTGTTTATTGTGATTTTGCCATGCTGTGGTAAGAAAGACGATCAAAGCGGCGTTATAACACTTAAAATGGGTCATGCCCTTGATACCGAGCATCCTGTCCATAAAGCAATGCTTTATATGGCGGAAAAACTGAAAGAGAAATCCGGCGGAAAAGTAAAGTTGGAGATTTACCCTGGCGAGCAGTTAGGCTCGGAAAGCGAGCTTATAGAACAGGTTCAGATGGGACTGCTTGATATGACCAAAGTTTCCACTTCACCTTTGGAAAGCTTTATACCTGTATATACGGTCTTCAGTGTTCCTTATCTTTTCCGGGATGACACTCATTTTTGGAATGTTTTGGATGGTCCTATCGGTAAGAAACTTCTCAAAGCGGGCGAAAGTGTAAGCCTTAAAGGCCTGTGTTACTTCGATGCGGGCAGCAGGAGTTTTTACACAAAAAGCAAACCTATCTTAAGCCCGGAAGATCTCGTCGGAATGAAAATCAGAGTCATGAACAGCAAGACAGCTATACAAATGATGAAAGAGCTCGGTGCGTCAGCGACACCTATTTCATGGGGCGAACTTTATACTTCGCTTCAGCAGGGAGTAGTTGACGGAGCAGAAAACAATCCCCCAAGTTTCTACCGCTCGGGTCATTATGAAGTGTGCAAGTATTACAGCCTTGACGAGCATACAATGGTTCCGGACATAGTCCTTGTCAGCATGACAACATGGAACAAGCTCTCACCTGAAGTGCAGCAATGGATTCAGGAAGCCGCAGACGAAGCTGTTATCTACCAAAAACAACTATGGAAAGAAGAGAGCGACAAGGATATTGAAGCAATGGAAAAGGAAGGTGTAAAAATATATCATCCCGACAAGGCTCCTTTTAGGGAGAAAGTCAAGCCGATGCAGGACTCCTATAATGGCACGGAAGTAGGCGACCTTATAAAGCAAATTGAAGAAGTTCAATAAATTTTTCTTATCTTTTCCCAAGGAACGTTGATGCCTGGATTTATACGGAAGTTAAGTCGCCTGCTCGTTAAAGTACTCGAAATAACTGTAATTCTGGTTACCGGTTTTCTTGTTCTTGATGTTCTCTGGGGCGTCTTTACACGCTACGTGCTCCATGCGCAAAGTCCATGGACGGAAGAACTTGCCAGAATGCTTCTCATTTGGGTGTCCCTGCTCGGCGCCAGTCTGGCTTTTATCAGGGGAAGTCACCTGGGTGTCGACTATTTCGTCGGCAAATTCGGCATCAGAATGCAAACATTGTTTCAGATACTTGTATATCTGCTGA
Source organism: Sedimentisphaerales bacterium (assembly GCA_037380865.1). Classification (GTDB taxonomy): domain Bacteria; phylum Planctomycetota; class Phycisphaerae; order Sedimentisphaerales; family Anaerobacaceae; genus JAFGPS01. The sequence goes on along the minus strand of JARRRJ010000069.1, from coordinate 10,217 downwards.
TTGCTCTTTTTGCCTCTATAGCAATGATATATGGTGGAATACGACTGGTAACCTCAACTCTCGAGAATGGCCAGCCGCTACAGGCATTGCATTTCGAAAAAGGCTATGTGTATCTGGCAGTGCCCATTAGTGGTTTTTTTATTGTTGTTTTCTCAATTGAAACCATTATTAAGAATGCCGCTTCTTTTTTTGTTAAACCCAAAAATAATTAAAAGGTACTGTTTGTTATGAGTACGTCGGTAATTATTCTTACAGTCAGTTTCATCATATTCCTCGTTATAAATATGCCGATTGCCGTATGCATAGGACTCTCGACTCTGCTGACCTGCTTGTACGCGATGGGACCGGCACATGACATTTCCATGCATATTGCGATTCAGAACGCATCGAGTATTGTTGCTCAGCGTACGGCTACAGGCATCGATTCATTTTCTCTTCTTGCAATTCCATTCTTTGTCCTGGCCGGCTTATTCATGGGCAGAGGAGGCATTGCGCGAAGACTTATCGAATTTGCGAGCACTTTAGTAGGTCGGTTCACGGGCGGACTGGCTTACATCAATATTCTGACCTGCATGCTTTTCGGCGCGCTTTCAGGCTCATCCATCGCTGCTGTTTCTGCCGTCGGGGGATTTATGATTCCTGAAATGAACAAAAAAGGTTACGACAAGAATTTCAATGTTGCCGTGACTACAACAGCCGCGACGACAGGTCTTATGATTCCTCCGAGTAACATAATGATTGTTTATGCTCTTGTAGCATCAGGTTACGGAGTATCTATAGTTGCCATGTTCATGGCCGGGATATTGCCCGGAATTGTTTTTGGTTTACGAAATTACGGCGCCGGTAATAAAGCCTCTCTTATAGAATTGCTCAAGGCGTTCAAGGGCGCATTCCTGAGTCTTTTGCTTATTTTTATTGTTCTCGGCGGGATACTCGGCGGAATTTTTACCGCAACCGAAGCTGCCGCTATCGCTGTTCTGTATTCTTTTATTTTGGCAGTCATTGTCTACAGGGAAGTAAAAATAACCGAGTTGCCGGAAATTTTGCTGCAGGGTGGAATCACAACTGCGGTTGTAATGTTCCTGATCGCCGCTTCACAGGCAATGTCGTGGATAATGGCGCGCGAAAATATACCGCAGAATGTGAGTGCGGCCTTGATTGCTCTCTCAAACAGCAAGATAATCATTCTATTGATTATCAACTTGCTCCTGTTGTTTGTTGGCACATTCATGGACATGACACCGGCAGTTCTGATTTTCACTCCAATTTTTCTGCCTGTCGTGATAAAACTCGGTGTTAATCCGATTCATTTCGGACTCATCATGATTGCCAATCTCTGCATCGGGATATGCACCCCGCCTGTGGGAACATGCCTTTTCGTGGGTTGCGGTGTGGGTAAGACTACGATAGTAAAGGCACTCCCTTCACTTCTGCCATTTTTCGGCGCTATGATATTTGCGCTGATACTCGTTACGTATATACCGCAGTTGTCCCTATTCATTCCACATTTGCTGAAATTGTGATATATTAGTGTCAACGCCACTTGTAGTTGCAGGAGAGACAATTGTCGCGATGAACAGATAAGAAATAGCCGCAGTTTGGGCAGAGCCATTTGCTCTTTTGTTTCCTGATAAATTCTCTTATGCCCAATTTCTTGATTTGTTTCAAATTTTCAATCATACTCATCGAGTATTTTGTCCTGTAACGCTTGTCCAGATGTTTGAGCCTGGCGCAGGGAAACTTATCGCAAACAAAACAAAAGCGTGATTTGGCCTGTTTTCTTTTCAGGCAATTTCTTATCCTGCAGCCTGAACGGGATATTTTCTGATAAGCATCAACCATGAAGCACCCCGGGCAGGTATTTTTATCCCTGTTATAAGCAATGCAAAGCCTGCAATTCATCCCGCACGGAGCAATAAGGTTTGGTTTCATCGTCCTCGCTCTTCGCAGAACGGAATTGGAATGAATGTTTTTTTGAGTCTTCATTTTCGTTTTTCGTTAAGCTTTACTTTCTCATGTCCGGGGTATCCGGCTCGATGTGAACAGTAATGTTTACCGGTCGGCTGACCTGCTCTTCGAGCGACTTTTCCAGATTTTCTGAAATCCGATGCGCACCTGCTACATTAAGTTCAGGATCGACAAGAATGTGTACGTCAAGAAAAACTTCTCTTCCTACAGTGCGGCTTCGCAATTTGTGCCAATGTCTGACGTCGGCGTTTGCATCGATAATCTGTTCGATCTGTTTTATGGTTTCACTGTCAGCAGCGCCCTCGACAAGTTCACGGAAAACATCACCGATAATGTGCACTCCCACATAAATAACCATCAGTCCGACCGCGATAGCCGCGACCTGGTCGCCGTGACCAAAACCAACTTCCAGGGCGATGAAACCGACAACAACCGCGACGGAGCTCAAAGCATCGCTTCGATGATGCCAGGCATTGGCGTAAAGCGACGTGCTATGACTTTCGCGAGCGACTTTTTGTGTAATTCTATAAACCCACTCCTTCGAAAAAATCGAGGCAAGCGCTACAATCAGGACAACGAAATGCGGCTGAGTCATTTCATCCTTCGCTATCGCGACTGTTGCATAGTAAATCATTGTGCCGCCGACAAACATCAGGACCAGAGCTATGAAAAGGCCCGCGAAAGTCTCGGCGCGACCGTGCCCGTACGGGTGCTTTACGTCAGCTTTCTTCGAACTGACAAAGATGCCGACAAGCACAGTCGCGTCAGTTACCAAATCGGATAGAGAATGGATTCCATGTGCGACCAGCGCAAGTGAGCCAGCACGTAGTCCTACGACGACTTTTACAGCGGCAAGCGCACTGTTGACTGCGATTCCCACGTAGGTCACGGATTTTACTTGTTTGGCATTTAATTCAAGCTGGTCAGATTTCATTTTAATTTCTCTCGTTTTGATCTGCGTCAGACAAGTCAGACTTGCCTAACGCAGATCAAAACGAGCACCGTGACCGCAAGCTTTATTCGCTATATCCTGTTCCCCTCTCCTATCCTTAATACTTCATCAACATATTTCCGAGCAACGGATTGCTCCCTTGCTTCTGCGATAATTCTCATCACAGGTTCGGTATTGCTTGGTCTTATGTGAAGCCATGCGTCATCGAAATCAAACCTGTATCCGTCGGATGAATTGAGTCTTGCTTGTGCAAAAAGCTTTTTCGCGGCGTCCATGATTCTCTGTACCTGACTCTTATCCGCGGCAAATTTTTCCTTTATCATCTGATAGTGGCCGATTTCGCTTATTAACTGGCTTATTGTTTTGCCTGTTTTAGCCATCATTTGAAGGATAAGAGCGATTCCGACGAGGCTGTCCCTGATGGGCCCGACGCGTAAGTCTATTACTCCGCCGTTGCCTTCGCCTCCTATCATGCAATTGTGTTCGAGCATCGCTTTGGCTACGTTGGCTTCGCCGACAGGCGTACGATAAACCTTGCTTTCTGACTTCGCAGCTATGTCGTCAATCATTCTGGATGTGGACAGATTAGCCGCTGCGCTGCCTGCGCTTTTACTTAGAATATATTTAACCGCAAGAGCAAGCGTGTATTCCTCACCCGGGTAATTTCCGTTTTCGTCAGCTATAGCCAGTCGGTCTGCATCCGGGTCCTGGGCAAAACCGATTTCTGCCTGCTTGTCTTTTACGATAGCACAGAAGTCTTTCAGATTTTCAGCTGTCGGTTCCGGTGTATGAGCGAAAATGCCTGTGGGCTCGTCATTTATCGCAAAAACTTCACAGCCGAGCCTGGACAGAAGTTTCTTTGTGACTGGTCCTCCTGCACCATTAACGCTATCCAATGCGACTTTGAATTTCTTCGACTCTATAAGCCGCTTATCTACTATTGCGAGAACTTTGTCGATGTGCCGCTCGCCAGCCTTGTTGTCAAAAGTCACTTTGCCGCACTTAGTCGAATCTGAGTAAGTAAAATTCTTCTCGCAAAAGATTTTCTTTATCGCTCCTGCGTCTTCAGGAGGTGGAGCCATGCCGTTATCGAGCAATAATTTGATACCGTTGTATTGGACAGGATTATGCGAAGCCGTGATAATAACTCCGCCCGCACAAGCAAGCTCTCTGAGCGATACGCCCACACCGGGAGTAGTAACAAGTCCCAAGTCGATAACACTGATTCCGACAGAAGTCAGCCCGGCGCTCACAGCAGCTTTCAGCATATAGCCGCTCGGTCGCGAATCTGTGCCGATACAGACACTCTGTTTGCCGGTGTGTTCTTTTCTCTTGAGAAACTCACCGAAAGCGCAGCCGTACTCTGTCGCGATTGAAGCAGTAAGGTTCTTGCCGACAATGCCCCGCATGCCGCTGACACTGATTATCAGGCCTTCAATCGAGTTTGCAGACATAGATTTCATTGACAAAGTCCAGCTTGCTCAATTCCTCGAATGCTTCCGGCTGTGGCTCTTTGTCCAGGCTCACCGCGAGCGTTGCCTTCTGTTCTGCTGCTTTTTGACCGACTCCCATCGTAGCAATGTTGATATTATATTTGCCGCAGACAGTCCCAACCGAGCCGATTACGCCGGGCTTGTCGTCGTTGAAAATTACAAGCACAGTGCCCTGAGGCGTCACTTCGATATTAAATCCGTCGATCTCGAAAATTCGGAGCAAAGAACCTCCGAATACAGAACCAGTCACGGTTCTTGTCACTTTGTCGGTAACTACTTTGGCGCTGAAGCTCGAGGCGACATCTTTGGCTTCGGGATTCTTCGTTTCATCTATGCTTATCCCGCGCTCTTTTGCCAGGACGGGCGTATTAACCATGTTCAACGGCATCTCGAAATGCTTCTGCAATAATCCGACAGCAAAGTTGAGCGTCACAGGCTCGACCGACATCTCAGCAATTGAGCCGCGATACTGCACCTGGACTTCCTTGATATGCCCTGCAGCGATTGTGCTCATAAGAACGCCAATCCTTCTCGCAAGCTCTGCATACCTGCTGACAATAGGAGGCACAGCGCCGGCCATAGACGGTGCGTTGATCGCGTTCCGTACTGGTCCGCCTTTTAAGGCATCTATAAGTATTTGAGCGGCTTCGACTGCCACTTCGATCTGTGCTTCTTCCGTGCTTGCTCCGAGATGCGGCGTAACAACGCAATTCGCACAGTCTCTAAAACGCGTGTTCTCAGGAGGCTCCTTCGGGAAGACATCGAGCGCCGCGCCGGCTATGCGCTTCTTCTCAAGAGCGTTATACAAGGCATCCTCGTTGATGATTCCGCCTCGCGCACAATTGACTATCCGCGCTGTCGGCTTCATCATCTCAATCTGGGGAGCATCTATCATATTGAGAGTCTGCTCATTTTTCGGAACATGAAGACTGATGAAATCCGATTCCTTAAGAATCCGCTCGATATTGTCGCTGATTTCGATGCCAAGCTTTTCCGCATCCGGCGGTGCCGCAAACGGGTCGTATCCCAGAACTTTCATGTTGAATCCCAGAGCCATTCTCGCGACTGCCATACCGATTCTGCCTAATCCGATCAAGCCCAGAACTTTATTATTCAACTGGTTTCCCGTGTACTTCTTCCGGTCCCAGGCACCTTCTTTGAGACTGTTACAGGCAGGCACAACATTGCGACTCATAGCAAGAATGAGCGCCATTGTGTGTTCAGCCGCACTTAACGTATTACCGCCGGGCGTGTTCATAACGAGGATTCCCTTGCGAGTTGCTTCAGGAATATCCACATTATCCACGCCGACGCCCGCTCTTGCAACCGCCCGGAACTTACCGGGATTTGCCAGTACCTTGGAGGTTACTTTCGTTCCGCTTCGAATTATCAAGCCGTCATAATCGCCGATAATCTGTGCAAGCTCGTCTTCGCTTATGCCGGTTTTTACGACAGGCTCGACGCCCTCAGCCGCGTTAATTAAATCGATACCCTCTTGAGCAAGTTTGTCTGTTATCAGGATTTTTATCATATTCGATCTCCAAAAAGCCTACCTTTCAGTTTTTGAGCAGCATTTTACTTGGGTTTCGCGATAATATCAATTGTGTTCTAAATAAATTTAGAATTTTTAAGTATAGGTTTTATCCTGTTCGACCCGTGTGAAACAGAAAAAAACAAACTCAAGCATGTGCAGAATCCTTGCTTAACACAGGAAAATCGGAAATTCCTCCCGCGTTTTGTCCTAAATTTGAAAAGCCTGCAAGTCCCATCGTGCTATATGCGCACCTGTGGTGTTCCAGGAAGCATTCCCGTTCCGTCTTACATGTCTCTTGGTGGTGCGTCGTCTTCTCTTGTGCCGTGGAAGGTTCGAAGGGTGTACGTTATGGTCTGTTTCGATTCGGGATTCATCTCGATAGTGAACTTGATTGATGTTGAATTATATTCCTCGTAATTGTCATTACCTGTAACCTGCCAGAACCGGGTTGGGAAGTTGCGCTTTATTTCTACCTTGATCGGAATGTCACGAGTGTTTTTCACCTCAATTGTATACATGCGAATCTCGTCCCAGCCTATTATATCGCCTTCTCTGTCGAATCTGTAATTTTCCGTTTTGAAGTCCATCTGCTTAGGCTTGACAACAACGTTAGAAACAAAGCCAAGGTTGAGCTCGACTTCCTCGTTGACAGGAATATATCTGAAAGCAGACTGACCCGTATAGGAAAGGTGACCTTCTTCATCGACATTGCGATAAACTTCGAGCATTCCGCCGGGGATGGGAGTTTCACCAAGATTATGCTTTTCATCATTTGTAAAGCTTAGAAAGCGAATTACATTATTGCCATATCCCTCTTCTTCAAACTTATATAAGTTGGCAACATTCACGTCTTCGACATCGAAGCTTATCAATCTCTTCGAACAGCCGTTCTCGATAGTCTCTCTTCCTTCTATAGTATAAAGGAAATATTCGCTCGATCCTTTTGCAATAGATAAATCCTGCATTACTATTTGAATTTCATCTTTTGTCAACGCCTTGTTCCAGAGTCTCACATCGCTTATATAGCAGGCAGTACGTTCACCCTGTTCGTCCCCTCCTATGTAAAACGGATTGATTACATTTATACTGGAGCTTAATGCGCTTTCACCTGCTTGCACTCCGTTTCGATAATATGTCAGGGTATTCGCTTTCTTGACTACAACATGGTGTATCCACACATTAGCATCCGGAGAAATATTTAAGTTAGGATAGTCGATACCTTCATTTGAACTACCATAGTACTCGAACATGCTGGGTGTAAATTTAATGAACATAAGGCCCGATGATTCATATGGCCAGCCTTCAGGTCTGTAGCGATTACCTGCAATAACATCATTATCTCCTGCGCCTTCAGCAGACGTTAATACTTTGGCCCAAAAAGCCCATGTAAAATCGTTTGTCAGGTTCATAGCCGGAATAGAACCAGCAGAAATATATGCTCCTGCTGAGTCATCTCCATTGAAGCTGGCGACTATGCCGCGTTCAGGATCATTCACCCATACTGACCCATCAAGCCCTAATCCGCCGCTGGGATTGTGTACTATTCCATCGTTACCCATACCAGACGAATCTTCAGCAATTATTCCTTCTCCATCGTTGAGTTTCCACCAGCCAACGTCAGGTTTTTGAGAAACCTCTCCATTAAGACTCACGGTCTCAAACATAGCAGATACTATTGATCCCGATTTTTTGTATGGATATTGTCTTCTCGCAAGGTCTGCAATTTGGTCGAGCATGTGGACCTGGCCTACGATTAGTCTTGTCTGGGCGTTTGCATAGTCTTCGCCTGAGTTGTTAATTACTCTGACGTAGCCCTGCAGGCGCATCTTTTCTTCGTTTTCGGTAAGTGTACCCATGTAGAATGCGCGCCATGATAATCCGCTTGTGAGGTAGGTTATCTCGATTGGGACTTTGCCTGAGAATTCACTTTTTATATTCCATAAACCGAGATTTCTTACTCGTGGCGGAAAAGTTAAATTGGCTATATCGATTTCACTGACATGCTCTTTCGGAAGCATCTCAAGGCTGGTTGGGTCAATGAGAGTATTTTCCCACGAGAACTGCAACTGGTTTTCGCCTTCCTTGAGTGTAAGCGGCCTGCTCTCTCTGGCTAATGTCATATCAGCGGAATTGTATATCGTAAGCTGTACCGTTTCTCTATCGGGAAGTGTCACCAGGTCAACTTTAGCAAAAGCTGATGAAGTGATCGCGATTATTATCAATAATATGCGTGTTCGTCTCATTCGTTTTTTTCTTACCTGTCTCTTGGCGGCGTATCATCTTCCCTTGTGCCGTGGAAGGTTCGAAGGGTGTAGTTAAGAGTCTGTTTCGACTCCGGATTCATCTCAAGTGTGAACTTGATTGACGTGGAATTATATTCCTCGTAATCATCGTTGCCTGTAAGCTGCCAGAACTGGTTCGGGAAGTTGCGCTTTATTTCGACTTTGATTGGAATGTCACGAGTGTTTCTTACCTCAATCTGATACGTGCGAATTTCATCCCAGCCTATTATATTTCCGGGAGAATCGAACCTGTAATTCTCCGTTCTAAAGTCCATCGTCTTTGGCTCGACAACTACATTGGCAACAGAACCAAGATTAAGTTCAACTTCCTCATTCACGGGAATATACTTGAAATCAGACTGACCTGTATAAGACAGGTGACCTTCTTCATCGACATTACGATATACTTTAAGCATTCCGCCCGGGATGGGAGTTTCGCCAAGATTGTGTTTTTCATCGTTTGTAAAACTAAGGAATCGAATCACACTCTGACCATAACGCTCTTCCTCATATTTATATAGATTAACAACATTGACATCCTCGATATCGAAACTTATCAAACGCTTCGACCAGCTATTCTCGATAGTTTCTGTTCCTTCTATTGTATAAAGGAAGTATTCGCTGAGTCCTTCCTTAACAATTTCTTTTGATTTCAATTCTTCCAATTCGTCCTTTTCTAACATTTGACCTTCGTATATTCCGGTAGCTGATAGTAATCTTCTAGGACGAGTAGTATAACCGAGCTGGTATTCCTCTAATATTCCTCCAGGTCTTTCATAAGGATATTGTCTTCTTGCAAGGTCTGCTATCTGGTCGAGCATGTGGACCTGGCCTACAATTAGTCTTGTCTGGGCGTTCGCGTAATCTTCGCCGGAGTTGTTGGCTACTCTGACGTAGCCCTGCAAGCGCATCTTTTCTTCGTTTTCAGTTAATGTACCCATGTAGAATGCGCGCCATGACAAGCCGCTGGTCAGATATGTTATCTCGATTGGAACTTTGCCTGAAAATTCGCTCTGGATATTCCATAAGCCCAGATTTCTTACTCGCGGCGGGAAGGTCAAATTGGCTATATCGATTTCACTGACATGCGCTTTGGGAAGAAGCTCAAGACTTGTCGGATCGATGAGTGTGTTTTCCCATGAGAACTGCAACTGGTTCTGGCCTTCCTTTAATGTAAGTGCCCTGCTCTCGCGGGCTAATGTCATATCGGCAGAATTGTATATCGTAAGCTGAACAGTATCTCGTTCGGGAAGCGTTACCAAATCAACTTTGGCGTAAGCTGACGACGTTATCGCTATTATTATCAATAATGTATTTGTTCGTTTCATTAGAGTTCTTCCTTACCTGTCTCTTGGCGGCGTATCATCTTCTCTTGTGCCGTGATAGGTTCGAAGGGCGTAGTTAACAGTCTGTTTCGATTCCGGATTCATCTCAAGTGTGAACTTGATTGACGTGGAATTATATTCCTCGTAATCATCGTTGCCTGTAAGCTGCCAGAACTGGTTCGGGAAGTTGCGCTTTATCTCGACCTTGATTGGAATGTCACGAGTATTTCTTACCTGAATCTGATACGTGCGAATTTCATCCCAGCCTATTATATTTCCGTTTCTGTCGAACCTGTAATTTTCCGTCTTAAAGTCCATCGTCTTAGGCTCGACAACTACATTGGCGACAGAACCAAGATTAAGTTCAACTTCCTCATTCACGGGAATATACTTGAAATCAGACTGACCTGTATAAGACAGGTGACCTTCTTCATCGACGTTGCGATAAACCTTGAGCATTCCGCCGGGGATGGGAGTTTCGCCAAGATTGTGTTTTTCATCGTTTGTAAAGCTTAGAAAGCGAATTACAGAATTGCCATAGCGTTCTTCTTCATACTTGTACAGATTGACAACATTAACATCATCAACATCGAAGCTTATCAATCTCTTCGACCAGCCGTTCTCGATAGTCTCGGTTCCTTCGATAGTATAAAGAAAATATTC
>JARRRJ010000068.1:0-7309 GCA_037380865.1 Sedimentisphaerales bacterium | reverse complement strand
ATGGGCGGGATTACATGCTGATATAGACATATTTACCAGCATAGATGTGGAATACCAGGTGACAGGCTCATCAAATACAATCGGAGTAAGCCTCGTGTCCAAGTTTTAGAAGGTGGGGTTTGCCACTCTGCGAAGCAGCTCGCTGCGCAGCACGAGCTGTCCCGCCAATTCATACGTTTTTCAAAATTGCGGCGCACGTCTTACCCTGCCTTGCTTCAGGCTGATTTAGCTTCCTTTTTACCCGATATGCAATCCAAAAAAATTTTTTAAAACTACGAATTTTTTCGTTGACTTATACGAAGGGTTTCGTATAATTTAGCCCAAAGAGTAGGGCGTGCTGTGCACACCATTCTTTCTATAGCGCATAACACAGGACGAGTAAAAAGGAGATATTTTGATGGCAAGAAACGGGAATTTCAGACCTACCGAAAGGGAGCTTACAATCCTTAGAATCCTCTGGGACAACGGACCGAGCACTGTTCGCCAGGTCAACGAAATAATGAGCAAAGAATCGAACACGGGTTATACGACTACGCTCAAGCTGATGCAGATAATGACCGAAAAAGGACTTCTTCTGCGCGACGATTCGCAATTCAAGCATGTATATAAACCAGCCGTAACAGAGGAAAAGGCTCAGAAGCAATTAGTCGGTGACCTGCTCGACAAAGCCTTTTCAGGCTCGGCGGAAAAACTTGTCATGCGCGCGCTTTCAGCGAAAAAAGTCTCACCAAAAGAACTTGAGAGAATAAAAAAGATGATTGAGGAAATTGAGAGGGAGTAATCATGTTAACAATTGAAAACTACATCTCTTATGAGATTGTGCAGAAAATCGGCTGGGTACTATTGCATTTTATCTGGCAGGCGGCGGCTGTCGCGATTGTTCTGGCTTTTGCTTTGAGAATACTGCGCAGATTCTCTGCAAACCTGCGATACATCGCTGCCTGCCTGACTTTAATGCTTATAGTCGCTCTGCCTCTCATCACGATGCAATTCATCGAAGTTGAAGCTCCGTCTCCGGCAGTAATGGACGTGGAAGCTGCGCCGGAACCGATAGTCACATTACCAGGCCCAACTATCGAAGTTGAGCGTGCAAGAGAGGCGCAGACAATAACGTACGTTCGGCCGGAACCAGTTGTCACGAAACCTCGCATAAACTGGAAACAAAAGACAGTGAGCTTTCTCGAACCAAAACTGCCGGACATTGTCACCATCTGGCTGCTCGGAGTTTTCGCGTTTTCCATATGGCACCTCGGAGGTTATGTGCAATTGCAGAGACTGCGAAAGAAAATGGTCAAACAGGTCGATGCTTCTCTCAATAACAAGCTCAAAATATTATCTCAAAAACTGGGCGTAAGACAGACTGTTCAGCTTTTGGAATCGGCTCTGGTTCAAATTCCAACTGTAGTAGGCTGGATGAAGCCTGTTATTCTCTTGCCCGCAAGCGCATTGACGGGACTAAGTACAGAGCAGCTCGAAGCGATTCTCGCTCACGAGCTTGCGCACATAAAAAGATACGATTACCTCGTAAATATGCTGCAAACGATAGTCGAGATTTTAGGCTTTTATCATCCCGCTGTATGGTGGATTTCGCACAAGATTCGCACTGAAAGAGAAAACTGCTGCGATGACATTGCGGTATCCATAAGCGGCAATAAAATTAATTACGCAAAAGCCCTCACTTTAATGGAAGAAATACGAGGAAGAAGAAATTTCGCAGTAGCCGCAACAGGCGGAAACTTATTCTCCCGAATCCGCAGACTTCTCGTAAAAGACTCATCCGAGAACAATTCCTTCAGCTGGCTTCCAGCTCTGACTGTAATTTTGCTTCTCATTGCTCTTGCTATCCCAACAACAATAGCTTTCACATCAAGCCAGAATGAAAATGAATCCTCCAATGCTGATAAGATTGATTCGAAAACAAAAGTTTTAATCGAAGCACAAGTTATACAGGTCAATAACGAAGTTTTAGAAAAAGTCGGACTGGATGATGCTTCGCTGAAAAATTCCGATAAATGGACGCAGTACCGAGTTGATGATTCGAGCAAACCATTTGTGTTTGCCATAGGTCCTCAGAGCAGGGAAGAACTTATAAAAAGCATGGATCAAATTCAAGATGCTTCATCAACTTCGTATATTTTCATGATGTCAAGGTCTGATGTATCTAATAAAGAAATTGACCAGGACAATGCTGGAAATACTTTGCTCTCCAATGATCAAACAGTGCTTATACTTGGCGGAAAAAATGTTTCTTTGCAGGATTTGGAAAATAACACACAAATATTAAGAAATATGCCCGTTAAAGATGAGTTTCTTAACACAATATCAAAGACTATCACAGAAGAGAATGAAATAATTCTTATCAAAGCAACTCCTGTCCCGTCTGAACAGGAGGTCGCTGACTCTGGAACTTTATCCGATGATATATTTACTTCCAGGCTTATACGAATTTACTTTGATCTCAATTTATTGGAACCGGGTCAGTACGTCGAAATTAAAAACAGGAGCAAAAGAGAATTTACACTTGAGCAGGTCGCCACCAGCGATATTGGCAAACAAAGAGAAGACTTTCCCGCTTACGCCGCGTATATTGCTTTTGATATCAGGTCCAACTTCGATTTAAATCTTGCAACAGAACGTTACACCAATAGCGACGTTTTTGAGCATGACACATGGGACGCTGCTTTCACCGGCGCGAATGCAATCACAGGCAGTCAAAAGTTTTCAATAATAACTCTCCGTGTTAGTGCATGGAATATTAATATATTCAGCGCGTCTCCTGTGGATAGTGGCAACGACGAGACTCAAGTCAGTCATGTCGCCGTAATAATAAAGCCGGATAACAAACAATCTGGAACAGCAAGCAGCAATTCCTTTGAGGGAGAGTTCGAGACAGGACGTGATATTCCTGTCACGCTTGAAGCGGGACAGGACGGCACACGCTCAATCATCAACGCAGAATACATTAGGTTCGAAGAGAACGGCCCCGAAATAAAACCTGTCCTGACAGTAAACTACCGCAGGGGAAATGGTTTTAGATGGCAGGCAGAAATTGAGTTGCTGGATGCCGGCGGTAAGACTTTTGCACAACGCCAGACGAAACCCTCAGGAGAAGGCATCACATCGGGACAGCCGATTGTTATAGAACGACAAATCGAATTTTTGCCTTTTAATTTAGACGAAATTCAAAATGCGTCACGATTCAGAATAAGTTATGAGCAACTGGAGCCTTTGCTGGATGAGATTGGGCGTCCGTACGATGAAACAAGGACTGACTGGATCGAGGGGAAAGTCACTGACCCGAACGGGCTTCCTATCAGCGATGCAATAATATTAGTGAACGAGGACAGGCCCGGTGCAAGTTCATTCAGAATAGCAAGAATCGCCACCGATGAAAATGGTTATTACAGGTTCGGCGCGGTTGACTGGCCGTACAAGTTAGGCGCAGAATGGCAGCGCAGAGCGCCTGCGGGACAGGTTGAGCATTTCCAGACTCTCCGTTTCAATGAGGTCTTGAGGGGTTCTCAGAAAATTGATTTCCACTTTGATGTTTTCCCGCAGGGAACTTCTTCAATTTTGGGACAAGCTCAAGACCAAAATGGCCAGGCGGTTCAGGAATACAAAGCATCTCTGATCAGAGACACGCCCGATAGTTCCAACAACGATTTTACACCTTCGTTCTGGATTAATAAGCAGGTAAAGAGCGAAGACGGCGCGTTCAAGTTCGTTGACGTGCCTGCCGGCGACTACAGAGTCTGGATTATTCCCGACGATAAGAAACGATATGAATGGCCTCTCAAGGAAGTGGAGCTCACTGCAAACAAGACTACAGTCGTCGATGTCGAAGTACTTTCAAAACATAAGTTATACGGCCGTGTTCTTTTCGAAGACGGAAAACCCGCCGTCGTAAAACCAACACCATGGACGGGCGCAAAGACTTCGATACTTATGCCTTTCGGAAGCGGCGGAATGTCCGCCGGTATAGGAACTGTCGATGACGAAGGTTACTTTGTCGTTTACCTGGAACAGAACGAGTATAACATGTTAAAATCAGGTGAAGCCAGCCTCCGGATAAATGTCCCTGCCCGGGAAGAACACTATAGTAAGACCGCAGGCGAATTTCCTTTCGAGTTGCTATCGGAGAACAGGGAAACAGCGGGAGTTGTTAAAATAAGCCGCGAAGGGACAGCCCCTCAACACCCCACAAACGAATCGGCCGGAGAAACGATTGATAAAGAAGAGCAGGAAAAGTTGGAGAAAAAGGTAATATCCGCTCAAAATATGAAATGGCTGGGTCTTGCGGTTGTTATGTATGCAGATGACAATAATGGCAAAATGCCTGATACTATGGATGTATTGAAGCCGTACTTCAACGATGAACAGGTATTTCAATGGGTTCTCGCAAATGTTAAATATATCGGCGGGGGAACCATCAAAGGACGGGATGCAGCAAAAACGCCCATAGCATTCGATAATAAGCTTCAGGAACCTGATGGTACAAATTTCCTTTTCCTGGATGGCCACGTAGAATTCCGGCCAATTGAAGAGTATCAGGATTTTCTCCTTAGCAGGAAGAAGGTTCTAATTGAAATGAAGCTTTTGGAAGTATCCGATAAATTTCTTAAAGAAGAAGCAACTCTTAAAGAACTTCTGAAAAATGCTACAATTCCAATAGCCGGAATGTCGATACCCCAGGATCCAAACAAATTGTTATTTTCAACGGCCCTTCTCGATGATTCTCAAATTGATTCTTTATTCAAGCGGGATAGTGATACTTTGAAGATGCTCGCCGCACCTAAATTGCTTGTATTCGATAATGAGCCTGCTCAGATATCAACAGTAACAGAAATACCTTATGTTTCCGGCTATACAGAACCGAATAATCTTAACGAAATTTCTATTCCCATTATAGGGCAAAAAGATATAGGTTTTACCGGCACGTTCACGCCGCATATCACTCCTGATAATAATGATATTGTTATGGAATATGAATTAAAAAATAGCTTTGTAGCAAGCTATGAGGAGCGGACATTTGATGCTAACCACAAGGATAAGGTTCCGCTTATTTCACAAAGAGAAATGACATCAACTATATTAATTTCACGCGGGAAAACGCTTGTTGCGAATATGGGAGAAGTAAAATCAGAAGAAAATAAGTCGGATTCTTCCCAAGAGAAAAAGGAACTTCTCGTCCTGATAAAACCGACTATCGTCTCACCAGAACAAACGAAAACTCAAGACAACGTTATTAACAGTAATGATACAGATATGATAGGTCCGCCGGTCGGTGAATTTATTATTAACACCTCTGAATATACTCGGCGCGTAAAAGAACAGGAATCAACCGGCATATCGGTTAGTCAGCCGGATCCACTTCAGTTATTAGATGAAAATGACAAAGTGATTTATAACCAGTTGGAACAAAACGTTGACCTTTCTCACATAAATCCGAGTATGACATTTGAGCAAGTTCTGGAAGAATTTAAGAAACTTACAGATCCGCCGCTCAAGATACAACCCAACTGGCGAGATTTGTCAGATAAGGCTAACATCACACCAATTACACCTGCTGAAATGGAGCCATTGAGAGATATCAAAATTCGTACTGCACTCGACATTTTATCAATTGGTCTTTCAAGTAAACAGTTTAGAATCAGCTATACTATACATGAGGGAGTTATACTAATTGCAACGGCCGATTCGCTTCCGACTAATCTCGTTCAACGTACTTATGACATAAGCGATCTTGCTATCCTTTTACCCGGAATAAATCGTAACTTCAATAGTTCAAATGATAGCAACGGGATAATAAGTGGATTTAAAGGTGAAATGGGATATGATGGCATTTCAAAATATTCAATCGTGAAATCCGTTCCTGAACTTGTTAACTTTATTATGAAACTAATCGAGCCGGATAGTTGGTATGAAAATAAAGAAAAGGCACAAGGTACAATTTATCCTTACCCTGCTTCGGCTCCCAAAAAACTCGCAATTACAAATACTCCTGAAGTTCATTTTAAAATTGAGAAGTTTCTCAACATGCTGCGTGAGTCAATTGATACGACTCAGGTATCTGTCGAAATGCGTTATTTATATGGAAGCGAACAATCTATAAATGAAATTCTTAATAGCACGGGAATTGGAAAAATTGATAATACTATGCTCAATGACTCACAGGTGGAATCATTATTAAGAGCGACACTAAAAGATAAAAATATCGAATCGCTGTACGCACCGAAAGTCACTGTTCTAAATGGCGAAACAGCACAAATCACCGAGCTAAGAACGATACCTGGAAATCGTTCGGTTGATACGTTTTGCAGGATCACGCCGATTGTATCTGGTGAAAAAAAGAATGTGATTATAGATTTTACTCAGAACAATATAAATTTTGGGCAATACCATACAGGAACAATATCCTTAACAAATATAACTGTTCCCAACGGCAAAGCATTCGCATTTTCTAAGGTCATTAATAATCAGGATGTTTCATCAGGAGATAAAAAGTCACTTACTATATTGATTAAACCGACAATTATCCCGCAGGAAGAAGCTAAAGATAATATACCAGGTGAAGATGCTTTCGGCACAATGACAGGTGGAGATTTAGAAGAAGCTCCTTTGATTGATTCAAACCAGACTGAAGATTCGGAACAGGCTGATGCAAACGAGGTTCTAATCGAAACGCAAATTCTGCATGTTAGCAATGCATTCCTCGAACAAGTGGGACTTGATGACGATTCACTGGAAAATGTGGATGTTTGGACACATTATCGTGTTAAAGAGCTTAATGATTCGAATAGCTTTATTATAGATTCCCTCAGTGCGGACCTGCTTCTTAAGGCAATCCAGGAACGACGCGGCGATCATATTATCGCTCGACCAAAAGTGATGGTCAACGACGGAAAGCAGACGAGCATCGAGGTAAAAACTGAAGATGTACAATTATCAAAATTAGATGTAGAAGCAAATCCATCGATAGCTGAGTCAATTAGAAAAAGATTCGGAGGATTAAATGCAGGCACCTTCATTAATCTTACGCCGCAGATTGTAGAAAATAATAATGTTCGGCTGGATGCTAAATTGAATGTCAGAGATGTTGTATCTCCCAGCACCGAATTGAAAATCAACGGGGTCATAATACAAAAGGGAAGGACACTAAAGGAAAAGGAAGATACAAGTAAGGAAAAACTTTCAGCCGTGACAGTTTTTGAAAAATCCTCTGACTTTCTTATTCCTGACGGTCATAGTTTATTTATCCTCGGTCCGAAAGTCAGTGCGTCCACAAGCAGAGAAGAAAGCAGACCATTAA
>JARRRJ010000067.1:0-8420 GCA_037380865.1 Sedimentisphaerales bacterium | reverse complement strand
CGCCGCCTCTTGCAACCTGGCCTGTGCCGTTACAGGTTGGACATTTGGTCGGCTTACTTCCTTTTGCGCCGCCTGTTCCATTACATTCCGGGCAAGTATCCTGCCTTGTGAACTGGATGGTCTTTTCCGTACCTTTGGCAATTTCCTGCAGAGTCAGTTCTACAGCAGTTTCGAGATCGTATCCTCTCGACGGTCCTGCTCTTGCCGCAGTTCTTCTGCCGCCGCGGGCTCCGCCGAATACGCTTCCGAAGAAATCCTCGAAGCCAAACATACTGAAAATATCTTCCACATTCATTCGTGAGAAGTCGTGCATACCCGAGCCGCGAAGACCTTCGTGACCAAACTGGTCGTATTGTCTTCTCTTATCAGGGTCGCTGAGGACTTCGTATGCTTCGGCGCACTCCTTGAACTTGGCTTCCGCTTCCTTATCACCCGGATTTTTGTCAGGATGATATTTTATCGCAAGCCTGCGATAGGCGCGTTTTATATCATCAGGTGAAGCATTTTTTTCTACACCTAATACCTGGTAATAGTCACGTTTAGCCATAATTATAAGAGACGCATAACGCAGCACTCAGAATGCATTATTATCTGACAGATCCCGGGATTGGCTCTTCGTCTTTGTCTTTATCTTTCAACTCGGTAATCAAGACGTTTGTAGTGAGCATCAGGCCGGCAACGGAAGCCGCCATCTCTATAGCAGTTCTGGCAACTTTTGCCGGGTCGATGATTCCTTCTTTGGTCATATCAACGAATTGACCGGTATTGGCGTTGTAACCTACGTTCTTGCCCTTTTCAAGAAGTTGTGCGACGACTACATCGCCTTGTTCGCCGCAGTTATTCACAATCTGGGTTGTGGGCGATTTAAGAGCCTGAACGATAATATCAAAGCCGATTTTTTCTTCGCCTTTTGCTTTTGCTCTTGCTTTTTCAACTTCAGGAATGGCTCTGAGAAACACTACACCGCCTCCGGCGACAACACCTTCCTGGGCGGCCGCTCTGGTGGCGTGAAGCGCATCATCCAGGAGGTCTTTTCGTTCCTTCATCTCTGCTTCTGTTGCGGCTCCGGCTTTTATGACTGCAACGCCGCCTGTGAGCTTTGCCAGACGCTCCTGAAGTTTTTCCTTGTCATAATTGCTTGTCGTTTTCTCTATCTGTTTGCGAATCTGGTCGCAGCGCGCGGCAACGTCTTTCTTCTTGCCTGCTCCTTCGATGATTGTTGTCGAATCTTTATCGACTACAATCTTCTTTGCCTGGCCAAGCTGAGAAAGCTCTATATTTTCGATTTTGATGCCCAAATCTTCGCTTATAACCTGACCGTCTGTGGTGATCCCGATATCAGCTAACATGGCTTTTCTTCTGTCGCCGAAGCCTGGAGCTTTTACGGCACAGACTTTCAACACACCCTGCAAGCGATTAATTACAAGAGCCGCCAAAGCTTCACCTTCCACGTCTTCGGCAATAATCAAAAGAGATCTTCCTACCTGTGCTATCTTTTCGAGCAGTGGGATAATTTCGCGAACGTTGGAGATTTTCTTCTCATGCAGCAAAATATAGGCATCGTCCAGTATTGCCTCGAGTGACTCGGCATTCGTCATAAAATATGGCGAAATATACCCCTTCTCAAACTGCATGCCTTCGACAACGCTAAGCTCTGTCTCCATACCTTTGCCTTCTTCGACTTCGATGACGCCATCCTTGCCTACTGCGTCAATTGCGTCTGCGAGCTTTTCTCCGACGCTCTTGTCATTGTTTGCGCTGATACTTGCCACTTTTGCGATGTCATCATGGCCCTTAACGGGGACGCTGACCTCTTTTATAAAATTTGAGACAACTTCAGCGGCCTTGTTGATTCCACGCTGAATCGCCATGGGATTTGCGCCGGCGGTGACATGACGCAAGCCGGCCAGATAGATCGCTTCCGCCAAAACAGTTGAAGTAGTAGTTCCATCGCCTACGATGTCCGAAGTTTTACTCGCGACCTGGTTGACCATCTTAGCGCCCATGTTTTTGAATGGTTCGGGAAGGTCTATCTCTTTGCTAACTGAGACGCCGTCTTTTGTAACTTTGGGAGAACCCCAGCTTTTGTGCAGGATAACGTTCTTGCCTGTCGGTCCGAGAGTGACTTTCACTGCATCAGCCAGTTGCGAAAGGCCTTCTTTAAGCTGCGCCCTGGCGTTATCGTCAAACATTAGTTGTTTTGCCATTTTTATTACCTCTCAATTCTTGAGTGTTATCAATTATGTTTTCAACGCGGCTGCCTTTAGCTTTCCACAATTCCAAGTACGTCACTTTCCCTGAGAATTACAAATTTTTCGCCATCGATTTCAACGTCGTTCCCCATGTATTTTGCGTAGAAAACTTCGTTATTGACTTTGACAGACATTTGACTTCTCTTGCCGTCATCGAGTAATTTTCCCGGCCCAACGGCGACGACCATACCGATTTGCGGTTTTTCCTTTGCAGTATCGGGCAGAATAATTCCGCCGCTTGTTTTTTCCTCAGCTTCTAATTGCTTCACTACAATTCTATCATCCAGGGGATTAAGTTTCATAACTCACTCCTTGTACATTATTAGTTATTTTTTATATGTTTTTTTAACACGTTAAGGTTTTCGGATTATCGTAGGGAGGAATTTCTTACATCATCCCCATTCCTCCTCCCATACCTCCCATTCCGCCCATACCACCCATTCCAGGATCCATCCCTGCTCCGGGCGGCATTTCTTCTTTCTCTTTCGGTTTTTCTGTCACAACACAGTCTGTAGTCAACAATAGTCCCGCGATACTTACAGCATTTTGAAGTGCCGTTCGAGTGACTTTTGCAGGATCAATAATTCCCGCTTCCATCAGGTCCTCGTATTTGTCCATGTTGGCGTTGTATCCGAAGCCATTCTTGCCTTCGGCAACCTTGTTTACCACGAGGTTGGGAGTTGCGCCTGCGTTATAAGCGATGTAGTAACACGGCATTGATAGTGCTTTTGCGAGAATATCTGCTCCGGTTTGTTCGTCACCTTCAAGTTTGAGGCTCCAGACTGCTTCGACACAACGAATGAGTGCGACGCCTCCGCCCGGTACGATGCCTTCCTCAATAGCCGCTCTTGTGGCGTGAAGAGCATCTTCGATTCGAGCTTTGATTTCTTTCATTTCCGCTTCGCTGGCCGCTCCCACGTTGATTTGAGCGACACCTCCAGTTAGCTTGGCCAGTCTTTCCTGGAGCTTCTCTCTGTCGTAATCGCTTGTTGTGGTTTCAATCTCGTCTTTTATTTGTTTTATTCTTGCATTGATTTGTTCCTGGCTTCCGGCTCCTTCGATAATGATTGTTTTGTCATTATCGATCGTCACCTTTTTGGCTTGCCCAAGCTGCTTTGTTCCTATCTTCGCCAAGTCTATTCCGAGGTCCTTCAAAACAGGTTCGGCGCCGGTAAGCACAGCAATATCCTGCAGCATCGCTTTCCTTCTATCACCGTATCCGGGAGCTTTTACCGCTGCGACTTCGATGATTCCCTTGAGCTTGTTCACAACAAGAGTCGCTAATGCTTCGCTTTCAACGTCCTCGGCAATAATAAGCAGAGGCCTCCTGGCTTTCGCAGCTTTCTCGAGCAGGGGGATAAGTTTTGCGACACTGCTGATTTTTTCTTCGTGGATGAGAATGAGCGGCTTCTTCAATTCGCAGATCATGTTTTCCGTATCCGTAGCAAAGTGCGGCGAAAGAAAGCCGCGATCGAATTGCATACCCTCAACAAAATCTATGGTCGTCTCGAAGCTTTTTCCCTCTTCGACGGAAATAACACCGTCACTTCCAACCTTCTGGAAGGCTTCAGCCATTTTCTTGCCTATTTCAATATCGTTATTGGCTGAGATTGAAGCGATATTGATAATGTCGTTTGCTTTCGTGATGTCGATAGGTTTTGCGAGCGACATGAGCTTTTCAGTGACAGCTGCAGCCGCTTTCTGCAGACCACGGGACAGAGCCATCGCGTCCGCTCCCGCCGCGAGATTCTTGCAGGCTTCCTTATAAATAGCTTCAGTCAGAACCGTCGCGGTTGTTGTACCGTCTCCGGCAATCTTTGAGGTTTTGCTTGCAGCTTCTTTGACCAGCTTGGCGCCGAGATTCTCGCTTTTATCAGATAGTTCAACTTCTTCAGCGACCGTTACGCCGTCCTTGGTTACTGTAGGACCTCCCCAGCTTTTGTCGATAACAGCGTTTCTACCGCGTGGGCCAAGAGTGGGTTTCACGGCTGCTGCAAGTTTTTCAACTCCGGCCAGCAGGCTCGCTCGCGCTGCCGACTCAAATGCCAATTCTTTAACTGCCATAATTACTTGCCTCCTTAAAGTTTCGGGCTTATAAATGTTTCAATCGTCAATTATTGTATAATTTGTATGACATGTGCAAATGATATACCAAATTCACCAAGGAGTCTACAGGCGAATGTAAGGATTTATGTAACCCTCCATGAGATAAAAAGTTATGAAACATTTATTTTGCCGCTACAGTGTTTGGCACTATCGGTTTTCGCGTCAAGATATGCCAATATTGGCAATTGACGAGCATATTTACGCCAAGATGACAGTTCCTCCAGGTTTCTCAGTTCCTCGAAAGCCTTCCTTGTGAATTTGTGGCGAAGCGAAATGTTTTTGAAAAAATTGCACAAAAATTATGGAAAAGCTGTCACATTTTGTTGATTTTTACGTCTTAATATGTGTATTCTATATTATCAGAGACGGCTCGTCTCTAACGCAAATAGCGAATTGTGATATGGAGGCCGAGAAAATGATTAAAAGAGCATACATTTGGCTTGCGGCAGGTTTTATTCTTTTCAACTCAACTGGATTTGTCTTTGCTCAGAATGAGCAATGGCTGCAATATCATTCCGCGCGAGAACTTAACCTCACCGGTATAGGTTCAAGCGCCAAATTGCTGGAGATAGATGAGAAAACACCATCAGATGTTAACTTGCCTAAATTTATAGGTGAAGACCAGGTCTTCACAAAATGGGTAACTCCGATGGTTGAGAAGGGATTTCTGTGGATTGCCCTTGATCGGAGCAACAAATTTGGCATGTATGACATTCTCTATATCGACTCGAATGGCGATGGAAAACTCGACGATGAAGAACCTGTACGGCAATACAGAATTGATCAGACAAGCTCATATTTCGGTCCTGTAAAGGTGGTGTTCAGGTTGAAGGATGGACCGGTATCTTATCACCTTAACTTCAGATACTATGGATATAGCGACACAAAAAGACTTTATGCATATACCGGCGGGTGGTACCAGGGCGAAATCACCGTCGATGGCGAGAAGAAACAGTGTATTCTTTTTGATTATAACACAAACGGAACGTTTAATGACAAAGCTGTAATTCCTTCTGAGTGTGATAGAATCCGAATAAGCAGTACGAATGACCCGGAGGACACACGATTTGTAGGCAACTACATTAAAGTTGACGACAAGTTTTATGAGCCTGAAATAGCTCGTGACGGAGCGTTCGTGAAATTGGCAGAAGCGAAAGATATAAAATTCGGGACAGTCCGTCTGCCTGAAAGCGTCACAGAATTAGTCGCAGGGGGACTTAACGGCCAATTCACGATAACACCTGAGAACGGAGCCGGTTCTCTTCCTGTAGGAATGTACCAGCTCAACAATTGGGTTGTCAGACGAAGCGATGACAAGGGCTCCAAATGGGAACTTACTGGTACTCAAAGCCGGTCTGCAGATCTTTTTGAAATCAATGAGGCTAACGAGACTGTGCTTGAAATAGGCGAGCCTTTGATATCGAGTGTAAGTGCTTCTTACAGAGAAGGAAGCTATTCGTTCAGTCAGCAGTTAGTAGGTAAGAGCGGCGAGAATGTCACGTTAATGCGCAACGGCACCAGGCCGCAGGCACCGCAATTGAATATCAAGAACAAGGACGGCACTTACGACAGAACTTATACGTTTTCCTATGGCTGAGGCGGGACATGCTCGCTCACGTGGCGTGAGCCTTCAAATGTAAAGGGACCGTTTACCGCAACAATTAACATTGGCAGTCCGTTCAAGATAGAAAGCGCGCCTTATAATCTCATGAGCAAATCGCAGGTTGCCGCCAAACCCAGTGCTTCTGCATCAGGCGGATCTGCTTCGGCGCAATCACCTGAAACCGATCAGAATACACTGGGTGACACAGGAAAGAATAATCTTTTACCGACTATTATAGTGTTATCCGTCGTAATCGGATTCGTCGCGATTGTGTCAGTTAGGCGTAAAGCAAGGCAATAGATCCATTTAACGTCCCGGATTTTTTCACTGAAATATGCAGAACAAAACCTGCAAGAAAGAGTCTATGCGCGCCAGCGATATTTTATTCCACAGCAGGTTCATGAATAAAATAGTTTTAAAATTCGATTACTTGAGCGAAAAATTGAGATATTTTAAAAATTAGTTGTTACGAAATCATGCATTGCCCATCTATTAATAAGTATGAGTTGAGAAATCATTACGAATTTTAGTTATGGAGATAATTAGCATGAGCAGGGCAATTCTAATTCTAATGTTCGTTCCGCTTCTTTTTTTCTTTGTTTATATTAATTCAGCTTCCGAACAGGTTCTGCCGAAAAGTAAGCTTGACGTGAATGACCTTTTTCAATACCTTGATAAACTCGAGAGCCAAATTAAAATACTCGAATGCAATGTTCATTTTCGTGAATTCCAGGTTAAGAAAGCATTAGATGAGTACGTTGATTTTTCGGAACCTTTACCCAAATGGATTGAGTATGGTGAGCCTCAAAAGACAGAGAAGGAAGTCGATGTTTTAATTGAGCCTGAAACCGGACGCTTAAACATTAAGGATGACAGCATTACGCCTGGTAGCTTACCCGGCTCTTCAGGGATTTTTTATAGTCGAAGCCGGAATGAATTGGCGTTCGATGGTACGATCAGAGCTGAGTATCACAATCACGAAGGATTGCCTCCTGATATTGCTCCATCAGTAGTGGCAATTATAAATAAGGGACCGTTAACAATAAATGACAAACGCGGCTTTTTTAATAAAGGTCTGGATGTTTTTTTGTCATGTTATCAGGGAGATGGATTAAAACAATACATTCATGGCGAAAAGATAGATGTTAATTCCATCGAAGGAAGATTTCAAGCTGATGGGATTTTAGAAGTTTCCTTTAAGGACGACCGGAAACACAAGTTTTTGATTGATATTGAAAAAGGGGGAGCAATCTTAAGTTCGGAACACTTCTCAACAATAAGATCACGCCAGAAATATTGTATACATCGCTGATACTTCAAACACTGTTCAATCCAAAACACTTACAGGCCAGACTCTTCCTGATATCACAGATATTGGAATTGATAAATCATCTGCAGACGTAAACGATAAGACGCTTTTATTTTGCTTTTTCGACATAGAACAGCGTCCGTCAAGGAACTGTGTTATTGAACTAAACAAAAGAGTAAAAGAGTTGAAATCAAAAGATGTCGAGATTATTGCGGTACATGCCTCGAAAATTAAGAAGGAAAAACTCAATGAATGGGTGAAAGAAAACAGCCTTGATTTTCTGGTTGGAATGATAAAAGAGAATGAAGAACAAACACGTTTCAATTGGGGTGTAAGAGCTTTGCCCTGGTTGATTTTAACTGATAAAGAACATGTTGTAACTGACGAAGGATTTTCCATAGATGACTTAGTCCGGAACATCAGGAAATAGACTTTTATCAGGAGAATGATTATGTTTGAAGGAAAGGTGCTCTTTTTATGTATGACATTCCAGCTTTTTCTGCAGAGCAATGTCTTGGCGGGCGATTTAAATGTCGATATTCTCGAGAAGTTCGAATCAAATATTAATAAAATCGAAGATATTCAATGTACTGTAAAAGCAACTCAAACAGGCAGCACCAATCCTGTATATTTCGAAAAGAGAATAAAAATAATTCAGACACTTGAAGAGTTGGGCGAAATTAGCAAATCGGAAATGGAAGCATTAATCGAACCGATACAAAAAGAACGTGATGAAAATGAAGAATCTAAGGATTTTGTATATGAGCATCCTGTTGCAAAATGGAAAATCCAAAATAAAGACGAATTATACAATGTTATAATCTATGACGGCAATAATCCTTCAATTGGCAATTACGATGGAAATCAGAAAATAAGCTTTGATCCGGATTTGATGCGTGGAAGCATAGATAACCAGATGTTGATTCCAGATATACCTCCTGATTTCATGCTCTTAATAAATAATAAAATGCCGGTTGTGAAATTCTTTAAAACAGCATCTGAGAATAAAACCCTCAAAATTTCGCAAAAAAATGGTTTAATAGAAATGGAAGGCGTGCTTCCGGGAGAAATGAACCTTTCGTTTGGAAATTTACCAACATATTATAAATTTACAGTTGATCCAGCCAGAATGTATATGCCCACGTCCATC
>JARRRJ010000066.1:0-11313 GCA_037380865.1 Sedimentisphaerales bacterium | reverse complement strand
TACTGAATATATTCAATCGCCGGATTTCAAGAGTCCTTTCTGGCTGACACCCGATCGTCACTATGTAGGCGCCGCGTGGTATCAAAAACAGATAAAGATTCCCGATGGTTGGGCAAACAAGCGTATAGAACTTGTTCTTGAGCGTGCTCACTGGGAGACAACCGTCTGGGTAGATGGAAAGAAGGTCGGAACAAATGAGTCGCTTGGAACTCCTCATGAATACGACCTTACGAATTTGTGCACGGCAGGCCTCGAACATCTGCTCACAGTCCGCATCGATAACAGCATGGTTGTTCCTGTGGGTCTGGACGCTCACAGCGTTTCCGACCAGACACAATCAAACTGGAATGGTATTACAGGAAGAATAGCTTTATCTGCAACACCAAGAGTCTGGCTGGACGATATTCAGATATATCCTGATATAACCAATAAGCAGATTAAAGTCGCCGCCAGACTCGGCAATGACACAGGTTCAGACGGTTCGGGTCAATTAGTTGTCAGTGCACTCAGCAACAATACTTCTGAAGAACATCTTACTAGCACACAAACCGTCCCTGTAAGCTGGACTAAGCAGGGAGGAGAAGTGACATTTGTTCACCCGATGGGCGAAGATTGTTTGCTTTGGGATGAATTTTCTCCGGCTTTATACGAATTACACGTCAAGTTGACAGGTGAGGGTTTCGTAGATGAGAAAGATGTGACTTTTGGTATGCGGGAAATAGGCATTAAAGAAAAGCAGTTTACCATTAACGGCAAGAAAGTATTTCTTCGCGGTACATTAGAATGCTGTATTTTCCCGCAGCATGGTTATCCGCCAACTGAGGTGTCCGAATGGAAACGCATCATTGGTATTGCTAAATCTTACGGTATGAATCATTTCCGTTTTCATTCGTGGTGCCCCCCTGAAGCAGCTTATATCGCTGCCGACGAGATGGGCTTTTATCTACAGGTAGAAGGTTCCTGCTGGGCCGCGTTCGGTGACGGCACGCCTCTCGACGAATGGATATATAAAGAAATCGACAGTATGATTAAAAACTACGGCAATCATCCTTCGTTTTGTTTCTTCTCACCGAGCAATGAGCCGAGCGGGCGCAATCGTGAGCAGATCCTTGGAAAACTTTTGTCAACTCTTGGGGAAAAGGACCAACGAAGACTCTATGTCGCAGGCTCAGGCTGGCCGCAGATAAAGGAGAATCAGTACTCGATAGAAAGTGCCGTGCGTCTTCATAACTACAGAGAACTGGCATTTAATCGGCCTCCTCAAACGTTCGGAGACTACACTCAGCATGTGGATTCTCGTCCCGTGCCTGTTGTCGGCCATGAAATCGGCCAATGGTGTGCCTATCCCGATGTGTCCGAGGAGAATCAATATACAGGTGTTTTAAAAGCGAAGAATATGGAAATTTTCCGTGATAAACTCGAAAAGGCGGGGATGGGAGACCTTGCGCACGATTTCCTTATGGCATCGGGGAAGTTTCAAACTTTGCTGTATAAGCAGGAAATAGAAACAGCACTTCGAACTCCCGGATTTGGCGGCTTCCAGATGCTTGCTCTTCTCGATTTTCCGGGCCAGGGTACTGCTCCCGTGGGAGTCCTGAATGCACTTTGGCAGAACAAAGGTTATGTCACTGCAGAGCAATTCAGAAGATTCTGCAACGATGTAGTGCCTTTGGCAAGAATGAAAAAACGCATTTTCACTTCTGACGAAAATTTCGACGCGATTATAGATGTAGCCAACTATGGGCCGAAGAATCTCGATAATGCAAATGTCGAATGGTTTTTAAATAAAGACAGCGGCTTGTCAGTTAGCAACGGAAATATAGCTCTGGTATCTATCGTGACCGAAGGACTTACGCGTGCAGGAGAAATATCTGTGCCGCTCAGTAATATTAGCGAAGCAAAGAAACTCGATCTGGTAGTGAGAATTCAGGGAACGGATTATATTAATGACTGGGAAATATGGGTATATCCGGCTAAATTGAATCCCAATGAGCCGAAGAACGTTGTCGTTACCCAAAATATTAATGAGACGTTGAAACAACTTGAGGATGGAAAGCGTGTTTTACACATATACAACAGGCAGCCTCGAAGAGGACAAAGAGCACAAACAGTCGGCTCTTTCGCCCCGATTTTCTGGAATAGAATAACCTTTCCGCAAAATACGATACATACGGTGGGAATAATTTGTGACCCGGATGCCCCTGGTTTTGCGTCTTTCCCGACAGATTTCTATAGCAACTGGCAATGGCAGGATCTTCTGGATCATTCGACTCCTCTGGTAATGGATAGCTTGCCGCTTGATCTCAAACCAATTTTGCAGCCTATCGATGACTGGAATAATTGCCGAAGGCTGGGGCTTATTTTCGAGGCTTCGATCAAAGGGGGAAAATTGCTCATTTGCGCAATTGATATCCAAACTGATTTGGAAAACAGAATTACAGCTCGTCAACTCCGACACAGTCTGCTAACTTATATGAGCGGTAATCACTTTAATCCTCAAATCATATTGAACTCAGAGCAAATTCAAAGATTATTGAATTAATATGCCCTATATACAGGTTTCTTGCGATTATAAGTTTGTAACCATCGGACTGGCTGGGATGTTGAAATCCTCGCTTGCGTCTGGGTGTGACGGGTCAAATTCCACGAAATCATCCGTGATATATTTTGCCAACTCAGGAAGTTTCTGCTTTATGCTCTCTACAACACATTTTGCAAGTTCGTAACTGCCATAGTTATTATGATGTGTGCCGTCCTGAAATGCCTTATCGATATTATTGCCCCATGCCTTATATAGCACTTTGCTCATGGCATTCAGATCAATTAACGCCGCTTTCTCTTCATCGGCAACTTGTCGCACCGTATTGGGATAGTCACCAAGCGTATTCCGAGTAACACCGGCTTTTCGCTCCATAGACGTAATAAGCACAGGGATTGCACCTTTTGCACGAACTTCTTTAACCAATTCCTTATAATTGGATTTATATGTAGACAGCGCGTTAGGTGATGTTTCCTTCATGTCGTTATGTCCGAATTGCACGAAGAGGTAGTCTCCCGGCTTTATCAGACTCATCACTTTCTCGACGCGTCCTGCTCCGAGCGAGCTCCGTATGGACTCGCCAGATTCGGCGTGATTGGCTACTGCCACATCTGGCTTCAAAAATCGAGGCAGCATTTGACCCCAACTATTCCATGGCTCGGTCGGCTGGTCACAAACCGTTGAGTCGCCTATAATATATATTGTGGGAATCGTATCATCTTTGGTAATCTCCACGGAGCAAATACAAGGACGTTCGCCGTTGAATTCCAAAGTAAGCTTATCGTCCCATGCCCAAAACTCTGTTGTTTTCTCCCTGTCTTTTAATTTAACCTGACCGCCGGAAGGAATTTGAGGTGTACGCGTATTGACTTCAATCGTCTTAGTCTCAAACTTAGCCGGCGCTGTCTTTATTTCTTCGAGCATAAGGCGGCGCAACTCGGCTTTAATCGTAGTGGTTGATTGACTTGTCTGGTCGCCAAACGTTAAAGTTACCTTGTAATTGCCCTCGGGAAGCTTGATGGAAAAATAAAAAGGCTTATCGCTCGTACAAAAATCTCTCTTGAGGTCGTCTTCACCATTTCGGTCTTTAGCTGTAATCTGTGCTCCTGATTCAAATCCATATCCGATTTCCCGGGAATAAACTGTATTCGGCATAATCTGGATATATCCAAGAGCCGTTTTACCTGGGCCAAAATCAAATTTGAAATCTGTTCGTTCTGTATTAATATTTGCAGCAATATCTTGTCCTGACAACAAAACTATAGGTATATATCCAAAAAGAACCAACATCAAAAAGCTTTTCTTTATCATGATTACTACTTTCAAATAAAACTCAGAACTACACTTCTACAAATTCTAAACGATCAGATATATCTTTCTCAAGAGAAGTAATTATACTGATAATTTTCTCATTTAACAGGTTTTTCCTATTCATATGGAACAAAAACCTAACTGCTTTGGACATTTGTTTGAAAAACAATAGGGCAACAATATACGAAGAACCAGTATCTTTTACCGAATCCAACAAATAAATCTTTCACATAACCGCTTTGGATTGGGAAACTACCCAGAAAGTTATATCTGGAATCGTTACACTCCATTTTCTCTACAAAAATTAACAGATTCGAAAAAATGTTGACGAAAAACAGGTGAAGGTGCAATATTATAGCTTTTGAAATTCAGAGGATTTCTTTGAATAAACTCAAATTGGAAATCTGGTCTTGTTGTGATTTTCTTAGCCAAAACAAAAAGGAGCACAGAATATGAAATCTCTTATTCACTGGGCGGTTTTAACAGCCTTTGTATTAACTATAACGACCACACACGCTAAGGCGCAAAATACACAGTTGAAATGGCTGGGTGAAAAGGCGCCACGAAGCGCTGTCGGTATAAGTTGGGGAGTGCCGTGGTCGGAGGGTTCAATTCAAAAAAATCAAAAATTCGTATTGAAAACATCTGTTGGCCAGGTAAAACCTCTGCAGAGCTGGACTTTAGCTTATTGGCCGGATGGATCAATTAAATGGACAGGATTTGCGACAACCGCTAATGGAGAAGATACTGGAGAAATGACCATCGAAACGAGCGGGGGAGTTGAGCCGAACGGGCCGACTGTTCGAATTAACACTACAGATAGTTCTTCGATAGTTGATACCGGCGTAATGCAGGTGCACCTGGGTAGCGCTGGACAGAGTAACCTTATCAATTCAATCATATCGAACGGACGTGAAGTAGCCCGTAACGGACGTCTGGAGGCGATTCTGCAGGTGGGAACCGAGACAGATTATCTTAATCCGTCACCTCGTCAAGCATATCTAAGCCTGATCAAGAAAGTGACAATTGAGCAGCATGGACCTGTCCGAGCGGTAGTAAAATTCGAGGGTATACAAAAGGCGATCAATGGTTCACGTGAGTGGCTGCCTTTTGTCGTCCGGCTATATTTCTACGCTGGTCTTGAGCCGATTAAAGTCGTACATACGATTATGTACGACGGAGACAAAGATAAGGATTTTGTGCGTGGTCTGGCTCTGACATTCGAAGTACCTCTACGAGGAGCGTTGCGTGAGAGAACCGTGCGGTTCGCCGGAGCCGATGGCGGCCTTTGGAGCGAACCTCTGATAACCGGTGGACGCGCTGGATTTGGCGGATTCAGCGGCCGCGGCAGAGGAACTGCCGCAACAGATACACAGGATCCTTCTGCGCATTGGGATGAGTTCAAGCTCGTCCAGCCTAACTCTGAAGGATTCAGCATTGTTAAGAGGACTAATGTTCAGAGTTCATGGGTGAAGGCCGCCGAGGGAAACCGGGCGGCAGGATATGTCTTTATTGGTGACGGGACTGGAAGTATGGGACTTGCATTGAAAGATTTTTGGCAGTCCTATCCTTCTGCCCTGGAAGTAAGCGGAGCAACAAGCGAAGCTGCTACTGTCAGGGTGTGGCTTTGGTCTCCGGACGGTCCTGTAATGGATATGCGGTTTTATGATACTCGAGGACATGGTAATGTCAATAGCAGCGGGAATTATGAAGACTACGAAGCGGGATACGATGATCCTTACGGAGTCGCAAGAACAAGCGAGCTTATGCTTTATCCATCTCAACAGACACCTGCGCGGGATGAATCTGTTGCACAGGCGACTATGGCAGACGAACCACCTCTATTGACAGTCACTCCCGAAACAATTCATGATGCAGGTATTTTCGGAGTTTGGAGTCTGCCTGACAGGTCAACTCCGTTCAAGATATCTGTAGAGGATCGTTTGGCGGGGGGCTTGGATTATTATAAGAACGCAGTTGAACAGCATCATTGGTACGGATTCTGGAATTATGGCGATGTTCGACATGCCTACGATGCACAGCGGCACGAATGGCGATATGATGTAGGAGGATATGCCTGGGATAATACGGAACTCGGCACAGTTTTATGGCTCTGGTACAGTTATATTCGCACAGGAGACGCAGATGTGTTCAGGATGGCTGAGGCAATGACACGGCACGCAAGCGAAGTGGACACATATCATTTCGGACGCTTCAAGGGGCTTGGCTCACGTCACAACGTTATACATTGGGGTGACAGTGCAAAAGAGCCTCGTGTCAGTCAGGCGGCACATGATAGATTCTATTATTATTTGACAACTGATGAGCGAATAGGTGATATCATGGAGATGGTAGTGGATGCCGATAAAACTACTTCTGAAGTTGACATGATGCGAAAAGCGCAGCCCCGAAACGAGGAAGAGGCAAAATATCCCGGTCGCGTTCGTATGGGACCTGACTGGCTGGCGTTTGTCGGCAACTGGATGACCGAGTGGGAACGCACGGGTGATACTAAATTGCGTGACAAGATAATCGCCGGTGTAAACTCTATGTCACAAATGACTTACTGGATGAGAACTGGACAAAACTTGGTGATGGGTTACGACCCTGCAAGTGGCAAACTCTACCAGGTGGACGATGCGCTCGGAAGTTATAATCTCACGACTATCCAGGGCGGTGCCGAAGTTGCATTCGAACTGACCGACCTGCTCGACGATCCGACGTGGGAAAAAATGTGGCTTCAATATTGCAGATTGGGAAATGCTCCAGCAGATGTAATTCTCCGCGATAAAGAAACTGGAACTGAAGGTTCCGATGCTTCAATGGTTGGCGAGCGTGGAAGCAACAGCCAGGGAACAGCTCGACTGGCGGCATACGCATATTATAAAACAAAAAATCCGGCGTTCGCGGAGCGTGCGATACGCGGAATCGGATACGGCAATATTGATTATAATACAACCAGAATCGAACCGCCGGAAGTGCTGAACCCGGTCGATGAAGCACGCAATGTAAGTACAAACACAGCCGCACAATCTTCGCTGATGGATATTGAGATTCTTGAGATGGTCAAGGACCGTCTGCCTGCCGAAGCACCTCAACCGAGAGGCGGTCGCGGTCAGTTCAATATACGGCCAAATCGCAGAGCCGGACGGACTGGGCAGTAATAAAATCAAATCTTATTATTTAGGAACAAGAAATGAAAATCTTCACTTGTTTTGCCTGGATTTTTGTCGTACTGTTGTCACTGAATTCCTCTTGTGCATCCGAATTTTATGTTGCTCCCGACGGCAACGATGCTAATCCCGGCGCAATTGATGCTCCTTTTGCAACCGTCATGAGAGCACAGGAATTTGTTTCACCGGGCGATACAGTCTGGATTCGCGGAGGTGTATATATTTTCAGTGGAACGGATATACAGATCGGTATTCTACTGAACAAGAGCGGCCGGGAAGGAAAGCGCATTAACTATTGGGCTTATAACGATGATACACCAATTAAGGGTATAAGTGTCACTGGAGACTGGCTTTATTTAAAAGATCTTGAGATTCGAGGTGTGCAGCAAATTCTTACACGAGTTAACGAGTCGTGGGCAATACGCATCGAGGGCGGCAGTCACAATATTTTCGAACGCCTCAACTTGCACCACAACGAAGGTCCGGGTTTTTTTATTGCCGACGGGGGAGATAACCTTGTGCTCAATTGTGACTCGCATCATAACTATGATCCCGACCGCGGCGGAGAAAATGCAGACGGCTTTGGCGGCCACAGCAGCAAGGATGGCAACGTCTTCCGCGGCTGCCGCGCCTGGTTCAACAGTGACGACGGCTTCGACCTGATCCACGCGCTCGGAGTTCACACGATCGAGCACTGCTGGGCATGGAGCAACGGTTTCGTTCCCGACACCAACCAGGGTGGCGGCAACGGCAATGGCTTCAAATGTGGCGGCTGGCTGCTCGATCCCGCACGCTTTCCCGGTTACATCCCCGTCCACGTGATCTGTTTCAACCTTGCATTCAACAACCGCGCCTCGGGATTCGACGCAAATTATCAGCCTGGCATGATTCGTTTTTACAACAACACAGCCTTCAACAACCCACGCCAGTTCGACCTGAAAGTGGCACCGCGTCTGACCAAACCCGTCACGCATGTGCTCCGCAATAACGTTGCGTTAGGCAACGCTCTGCCGGTGTCAGGCATCGAGCGCAATCCCCCCGACGATCAGTATAACTCTTGGAACGGTACCGGAGGCTGGACTGTCACACCCGAGGACTTCCTGAGCATCGTCCCCGACGGTGTCGACGGCCCGCGCAAACCCGACGGAAGTCTTCCTGACATCGCCTTTATGCACCTCAAGCCCGGCAGCCGCCTCATCGATGGTGGTATAGACGTTCGCTTCCCATTCAACGGTCGCGTCCCTGACCTGGGAGCGTTCGAGACTAAGTAAAGAATCTGTCAAGTAGTCCTGATGTTCGCATAATATAGGCGTATCTTTGGCAGTTCAGTCGGCCCTTGTTGAAAGAATGCGCAAGACTCTGAAATTGTCCATAACAAGGTGATTCAGCGTTGTTCTCAGACCAAAATGACCTTTGCGATAAGGCTGAGGGTCTTCATAAGAAAACAAACATTCGCCATCTCGATAGTACTCTATCTTATTGCCATAACAGATGAGCTGGATATGGTATTGATGGTTCGGAACGATCAGATGACTTGTGTCAGTAAATTCACCCAGTAATTTGCGGTCGCCGTTATTATATCGTCGAAATCGCGTTGTCGTATTTGTGTTTCCGCCATATCCGACATAATACTGATTCAGATTATTATAATTAGCAAAAGTTCCTCCGCGTTCTTTGTTCGCAGCGAAAAGATTATTCGGGTGTGCGGGATCAGTTGCCATCCAGAAACAATTTAGATCGCTGATCCTGTCATTGGGTCCACCATCGTCGAGAGCAGTGACATCATATTCAATCATGACATCACCTTCCAACTGCGGCTTAAACCAGACTGTAGTACCGACTGGCGTATCTAATTCCAACTGCTTTTCTGCCAAAACAGGCTGGACGCCTTCAGTAATCCAGTTTGTCAAGTCTCCTGAAAAATCATCTGAGAATAGAGTCTCACCGGTAATATAGGGAGTCTTTTGATAGCTGTTTTGCTGGGCGTTCCGTGTGCAGGACAAGGCTGCAGCAAATACAATCAATATAAGTAATAACTTTCTGTACATTTTGATCTTCCCAAAAATTGAATATCTTCTCATGCGCCGATTGAGACAACAAGGATTAGAAAACCTATAATTCCGAACGCCACAAGCATTGCAATACTGAAACCCACAATGTCTGTTTTGTCCCATTTGCAGAATTCCCAGCCTGTGTTTGGAAACATCTTTAGATGGTCGAATCGATGCGGATTTGCATAAGATATTTCCAATTCCTTCCGGTCGGTCTGAAAGAAGGGCGTAATAATACGAAGCAATGCACGAATAGTTTCATTTAAGGCATGAGAGTTCTTCGATAAATCCCAGCCCAGCCTATCTATCACAACAAGCATAAGATTTAGCTGGCCGTGACCTTCCAGCACTCCGTCTGCATTTTTCTTGATGCTCTGCGTCCAGAAGATACTTGCTGGAGGAAGCTGATACGTTTTTGTGAATTTCTGCCCGATTTCAATCGGTTCAGGACGCGGACCGCTCGCCTGGCCCGAAGCGTTCAGTTCGTCCCACTTTGCAATTTCCGTGTTGCGTGTTTCCACGTCAATTTCATGGGCCGTATATGTTCGCTCAAGCGGTGTCAGGCTGGTTACCTTTGTTAAATATTTGTTCATTCGCAAAGATGGAAAGGCCATTGGAACTATCACAGGAAACAAAAAGAATAAGAAAAGTGTCACCAAAATCGAAGCCCAGGCAGCCTTGCTGTTGCTCTTTCGCCAGAGTATTCCCATCCAGAAGGAAGCGGCAAATATTACCCCAATTTCCCATGTCAGTTTCAACTGGCTCAGTATACTCTCGAACTGCATGGCTATTAACGCACCGCCAATGACAACCGCCGCTCCCATAATTCTTCCGATAGCCACGTAATGTTTTTCCGACCTGTTTGGAAGAATCACCCTGTACAAATTATGTGTTAGAAGCGCGGAACTTGTAATCATCAGGCAATCTGCAGTGCTCATTAGTGCAGCCATGAGACATGCTATCATTAACCCTATCAAACCAACTTTCAGCGGTCCGAGCAAAGCCAGCGTTGCATAACCCCACATCATGTCAGGGTCTCGAACGGTACTTGCAAACAAAACTGCTGCGGTAAGAGCGAAAAGTCCCCATAAGACAGTGCAGAATCTTTTCATATAAAGTCCGGTTGTGAAACCAAACCTTGCGGTATATTCGTCTTTTGCCGAGCCGGTCGAAGATAGCTGATTCGCTCCGACAGCAACATTAATTGTCACCATAAACATGATTGTCAGAATATAATACCACGTAAAATCAATTGTTGTAGGAGAGCCGAAAATCTCAAAGAACGATGCGGGTAACCTTTCGTGAATCGTATGAAATGCTCCCATGACACCGCTGCTGCCGAATTGTCGATTTATTTCGATAAACGCGAATGGCAGGAGAATTATCGACAGCAGAATAATAAAAATTCCCTGAATCATATCGCTTAAAAAGGCGGCTTCGAGCCCACCTGCTACTGCGTATATTAAAACTATTGCGCAGACAATAAACATTAGACTGTTTTCCTTTACGCTCGAGAAAATCTTTTTCGGATTTTGCATTTGCAGTTCTTTTAATCTTTCCTTCTGTCCCTCACTCAAACTTGTATAATCTGCAGATTCCAGCTTATCAAGCTCGACAGAAAGATTGTATTCTGTCTGTTCTGCAGCAGTAAATTGAGCGGGACTTTTGGGAGTTAGTGCCAGCACAGTCTTGCTCATCGCCGAAAAACCTACAGAAAGCAGTACCATGAAGCCTACCGCCTGAACAAGAGCATATACTCCGGCCATCTTTTTCGAGCCGTAACGATCCTCGAAGAAATCTCCCATCGTCAATAATCTCAATCTGCGATACCACGGACTGGTCATCCAATACACCGGCGTGGCAAAGAGAATGTTTAGCGCTCCCCATATTCCTGCGGCACCGTTGGTGACCGTTGTCGTTGTCACAGATACGGCGCTGTCTGAGGAGGTTGCCTGGCCAAAAGCTGCAAATGTCTGAATAAGTTTTCCGAAACGCCTGCCCGCAAGAAAATAATCCTCCTGGTTTTTTACACGGCGCATAGACCAGAAGCCAATCCCGAGTATTATCAAAAAATAGACGACAATAACGACAATATCTATAACAGATAATCCGAACATCAATTTCTCCTAACTTCCGTTATTTATTAGGGTCTCACTGGGAAATTTGGAATAACCTTCCACATCGAACGGCTCGGTTCTTACAGCCCATGGCACTTGCATCTGCGAAAAGAGCTTTCCCT
>JARRRJ010000065.1:0-12538 GCA_037380865.1 Sedimentisphaerales bacterium | reverse complement strand
CTTATGATGTTGACGCAGCGAGCACGGAGAATTTCGTACGGGATGTACAGGCTCGACATGCTTTGGATGCAGAAGGAGCTGAATCGGTCGAAAAAGCAGTTGCTGAAGCCGATATCGTAACTACGACTACACCGGTGCGAAGCCCTTTAATCAAGGCTCGATACATACGAAAAGGGACGCATATCAATGCTATCGGCGCTGATGCGCCGGGAAAACAGGAATTGGAAATAGAGCTGCTCAAGCGTGCGCAGGTGGTAATTGATAACTGGGAGCAGTCGTCTCATGCAGGCGAGATAAACGTTGCTGTATCGAAAAATATTATCAAAAGAGAGGACATTTGCGCTGATATCGGGGAAATTGTCACAGGCAAAAAAACAGGCAGAGCAGATTCCGAACAGATTACGATTTTCGATTCGACAGGCCTCGCGATTCAGGATATTTATTCGGCCTGCACGATTTATCGGGCACTTATTTCACAGCACGAAGCTGAATTGGGGAAAATAGCGTTTTTTGACTAATATCGTGTTGCAGCATTTGATGTTCATAAAGTCCAGGCGAAACAGAGTCGCATTAAAAGAAGAAAATCTATTTTTTTGCCAACAGTTTTACATCCTTGCGCATTATAAATATAGAAAACTTGAACCTGCCAGGAGTTGAAAGAAGTCAGGTGAATGAAATTAGCGCGAAATTTGATTTGGAAATAGACTATCATGCAAGCGGCGGAACGATGGACCTGGACCTTGTGGAGATATTTCTGGGGGAGCAGAGCAGGCTAAAACGAATCGTCGCAGGCATGGGCTTGAACGCTCCTGACGCAGAAGATGTTTTGCAGAGTGTCTCGATTAAAGCAATGCGGCAGAAAATAAAATTTGAGACAATGCAGGACGGTTTCAAATGGCTGGTAAAAGTTACTGTGAACGAATGCCTGGCTGAGCACAGACGCAGAAAAAGTTTTCAGAAAAATGTAAATGAGATTCTGGAACAAAAATCACAGACTCAACAAGATTCAGCGGCTAAAAATGCAATAGCCGCAGAGGAGCTTGAAATTGTGCGTGAAAGCGTGAAAAAACTCGATGAAAATTTGCTGGGACCAATTGTTCTTTATTATTTCTGCGATATGAACTCGAACGAAATCAGCGAAATATTGGAGCAGAATCCTTCAACGATACGCGGCAGACTGCGTGATGCAAGAATGATTCTCGCGAAAACTTTAATGGAACGAGGTGTGGAACCGTAATGAAAAAATCATGCGAAGATATTGAGAAGGTTTTAGTCGATTACTCGGATGGTTTGCTTTCCCATGAGGAAAAGAGCCATGTATCGCAACATCTTGAGAAATGCGAAAACTGCCGGAAATTGCTCGAAGCTTTGGAACGCTCGCTGGAACTATCGTCTATTATTTGGGAAGATAATTTGACTGATATTGAAAAAGTGAAGATCCGAGCTTTACCAAAAGTTAAGAAAACTCACTGGCTTCGTTATGCGTCAATAGCGGCAAGTATTTTAATAGCAATGACAGCAGGGATTTTATGGTGTTCTTTCCACAGGCAGGGAGAAAAACAGACAGAATTGACTTTCGAGGAGATTGAGAAAAATATTAATGATTCCGCCAACGCGGCACGTTTATTAGCCGCGACTGAATTGTTGGCGGATTATTCCGATTATAAGGACGTTGTAGAAAGTCAATATCGTTACATCGCACAAACGTATCCGGGTACGCCTGCCGCTGAAAAGATAAAATTGAAGCATCCAATAAACTGAAGGGAGACCAAAAAATGATTAGCTCAAGAAAAATCCAATTCGTTATTATACTTATCGCATCTTTTATTTTAATGCCATTATTTGCGGCTGAGCCAAATAAACCTGTGACAGAGCTGAAATTTGTGACAATGTCTGACACTCGCGCAAGATGGATGATAGGCTCATCGTCAGGTCGGGGGCCAATCAAGCCGGAATATATGGTTGAATTT
Organism: Sedimentisphaerales bacterium; assembly: GCA_037380865.1. Taxonomy (GTDB): domain Bacteria; phylum Planctomycetota; class Phycisphaerae; order Sedimentisphaerales; family Anaerobacaceae; genus JAFGPS01. Next base: position 10,568 of record JARRRJ010000065.1, on the reverse strand, counting down.
TACATTAAAAGTTCGGGTGATTTACCACAAAATGACAGGAGTGGAATATTTGAAAAACCTCTGCAAACTAATATTGGAAAGTCCATGTCTCTCAGGCAAAAGGAATTTCTTCAAACATCGAGCAGTTATGACATTTTATCTCGAGTATCACCCGAGAAACCGATTGGTTATGCTGGAATCCATTTATTCGCAGTAAACCAGGAGGACGCCAAAAAAATGGTTCAGGCTTATATCGAATTAATCAATGAAAAAGTCAAAGAGAGAAGAAATTCTTACACAAAAGAAATTAATAAACGGGAACAAGAACTCAATCAAGCAAAAAAGGAACTGCCGGAAAAGGAAGCTGAAATTAAAACAATTGGCGAAGAATACAATACCTTAAAAGATAAAACACATCCGCTGTCACCCGAAGAAGAAGCTGTAGATCTTGCAAAAAAGAGTATTACAGAAATGGATAAGACACTTAATGCTCTCGATATAGAATTAGCAGGCATTAATGAAAGGTTAAAGGCAATTGAAAAATATCGAAATAATCCTGTATCGGCTCGACCTGAAGTTTTCACAAAACTTGATGTTATGTATGTCGAATTAGTTGTTGAACTAAGCGGCATACAAGCTAAAAAAGAAATGACCGAGCGAATCAATGACATGGAGCAGCATTTTTTGAGTTTGTTCTCGCAACGTAATGAGCTTCGTTCTGAAATAACTCATTTAAGTAATATCATAAGTGATTATCCCGGTATGATTGAAGAATACAGTAATCGTCTAATAACCGCACCTAATTTACAGCCTGCGAATATATACCAAAATACAGTAACTATTTTTCCGGTAATTGACAGATAACACAAATGCAGGAGCGTGGATTTTTTAACGTGAATGTGTATAATTTATGAATGAGTTTTTCTGATGAAATAAAATCCAAGGCTCTCGAATTGGGATTTGACCTGGTTGGGATTACCGATGCGGGAGCGATAGGTTCGGAGCAGGTTGAGATTCTGCGATCATGGCTTGAGTCGGACTTTGCGGGCCGGATGGGCTTTATGCAGAGGAATTTTGATAAAAGGGTAAATCCTTCGAAGCTTCTTGATAATGCTCAATCCGTTGTTGTTGCTGGATTGAATTACAATCCGCCGGAGAAAGTGCGATTTGATCGCACCCTACATGGTCACATCGCGAGCTATGCTTTGTATGAGGATTATCATACGTTTATTAAAAAACGATTGCGCGAACTGGCGGATTTTATCGTTACGTATAATGCCCAAAACGAGCAATGGATTCCTGCCTCCGCAGGAATGACAGAACGCGATACAACATATGATCAACGAGTCACGAGTTACGAGCCACGAGTCACAGCAAAGATATGTGTTGATTCTGTACCTTTGGCAGAGCGGGCGCTGGCGGTTCGAGCGGGGCTGGGATTTATTGGGAAAAATCATATGCTTATAAATCCCAGGCTTGGGTGTAAAATATTCCTCGGCGAAATAATAACTGATTTGAAACTTGATTATGATGAACCGATTTCAGAAGGTAGGGTGCAATGTATCGCACCAAAAGAATCTTATCGGGAAGTAAAAAGTGCGATGTTATCGCCCCCTACGTGTTTATCGTGCGATATGTGTGTAAAGGCATGTCCGACAGGTGCTTTGAGGTCTGATGGATTATTTGATGCGAGTAGGTGTATCAATTACTTGACTATAGAATACAAAGGCGAAATTCCCCCTGAACTTGCAGAAAAGATCGGCGATAAAGTATTTGGCTGCGAGGATTGTATCGACATTTGTCCCTACCAAAAAAACGTTCCAGCTTGTCAAAATAAGCAGTTCAAGTTTTATCCTGAAAGGGCACAGGTGAATCTCGAAAAGGTTCTTACTTTGAACGAGGAAGCATTTGAAGAAAAATTCTGCAATACGGCTATACAACGTCCGGGCCTTGATGTGCTCAAGAGAAATGCTCGAATCTGTTTAGGCAACAGTCAATCGGCAGGCAAGCCAGTCAAAAGAACTTCTTCATAACAGCGGCTGTATGCATCGAGAGAAGCATGAGGTAATCAAGGTCGCTAAGGCTGTAGTGCTTGTCTTTCATTCCGTTGTCTATATAGATGACGCCGTGACAGCCGATTGGCCGCATTAAAGCAGCGATCAATGCTGAGCGTATCGCTTCATCCTCTTCCAGTTGTGCAGAGACTCTCGGAAGTACAAGGAATTGTCCTTTTTCCACCACCTGACCTATTTTCTGCTGAAGTTTCAGTTGTCCGAGGTCGATAGGGGAGCCATCCCGTTTTTTGCCTGCATGACAAGTCATCGAGCCTGACGGCGCATTTCTCAACGCTCCCCAGACGTGAGCCGCGCTGAGCTGCTCCAATGAGAGGTCCAGAAGCGACAAAAGTAACGGCCAGAGCCGCTTCGAGGTGTAGGGTATCGTCAAGCTGCATCGCCTTGTCTTCTTCGGAAATTTCCTCTTCCATAACAAGATCAATGAGGAAATCCGTTATGCGAATACAATCACCATGCTTCAATTCTGCCTTGTGAATCGCTTCGTCGTTAAGGTATGTTTTGCTTGTGGAGTCCAGGTCCTCGATGGCCCATTTGCCATCCTCTGTGTTGATAATCATTGCATGGCGTCTGGAGACCGCTCTGTCAGGCAGAAAAACATTGCTGTCGGCCCCTCTGCCTATCAAAATCGGCCCTTTTTCGAACTGAAATTCCTTCGTATTGCCGTCTTTTTGTCTTAGGAGTACGCGCATAACCTTTCTCCTTAATAAACGGGCTTCATTTTTATATTAGATTATATGCAAATCTTCTTAATTTGTCAACTTTTGTGAGCAAAAAAGCTTGAAAAAGTCAGTGGGCAAGTTATAATATAAATTGATAGCTTTCTTGCTCGTAAATCCCGGTTTTACGGATCGGCGGATGCAGGCAGAGATAGGGCAGGGTTTTCCCGAACAAGCCGTTTCGCAGGGATGTAGTGCCGGAGAGTTCAATTTTTTGGTTTGCCTAAAAAATATTTGACTGGAAAACTTTTCAATGTTATGTTATAGAAGCTGTGTTTGGATGCTGGTCCGAAAATAGCTTGACCTGGTACGATTATGAGGAAAACAAAGGCGTTCACATTAATTGAGCTTTTGGTCGTTATTGCCATCATCGCGGTTTTGATGGCAATATTAATGCCGTCACTTAACAGAGCCAGGGAGCAGGGCAAGCGAACTGTCTGTCTGGGCAATCTGAAACAGCTCACTCTCGGATGGATTATGTTCGCTGATGAAAACGACCAGAGGATCGTCAGCGGCAATGCAGGCGGCCCGGGCGGATGGGTAGGCAAAGCTTATTCTGATGGGTATGCGAATGGTCAATTCTTACCCGAAAAAGAGCAGATAGCCGGTATACATGCCGGGGCGTTATGGACGTACGTTAAAGACGAAGGCTCGTACAAGTGCCCGACAGGTATGAAGGATTCGTTGGTGACTTACTCAGTTATGGATTCAATGAATGGATTGAGGAGAAATGAAGGTGGTACTCAATATCGAAACATGATGAATATCAAGCATCCCGCCGAACTGATGGTTTTTATTGACGAAGGCTGGCTCACTCCCGACAGCTATGCCGTCCATTACACGAGGAAAGTATGGTGGGACTCTCCGCCTGTAAGGCATGGTAACGGAGTAACGTTCTCATACGCTGACGGCTCTGCAGACTATTATAAATGGACGGGAAGTGATACGATAGAAATCGGCAAAGACATGCTGCAGAGGCATGTTAACGATGTAGCACCTACGACCGACGACGGTTTTATGGACCTGGCGTTTATTCAAAAAGGCTGCTGGGGAAAATTAGGCTACAAGCTCTAAATCCTGAAATATTCGTTTTATATAAGTTTTTTTGGCCTGTAAGAACGCGTAAGACTGATAATTGTTTGGGAGATCGCTTCGCTTAATTGTGTTGCTTGTCGTTTAGCAGGGCGGCTAAGAGTATGTGCCTGAGCCTGTCAACGCTCAGGTTCTTAAGGTAATCCTCGGTGAAATCCATTTTGAATCTCCCCTTGAAGTTCTTTATTCTTCTGGTAAGTTCATTTCTTCCTAAAGTGGCGACTGATGTTGCCTGCTTGTCGAAATACGTTCCTGATGCCATCTTTTCAATCCTTTAAACAATAAGGTCTATTGTGCTTATTTTACACAATTTGCTATCGTCCCAACCCGGGAGGAGCTTTCGCAGTCACCTGCAAATATGCTTACAAAGCCCTGAATTGGCTTATTATTGGCCTAAAATTTTTTTGTGATTTTCTCGCAGGTCTGATAACTTTGTATTATGAAAACAGAATTACTTAATTATGACCTGCCTGCCGAGTTGATTGCGCAACAGCCGGTTCCTGTACGCACCGATTCGCGATTACTTGTTTTGAATCACGAAAACGGTAATATTCTGGATAGCAGTTTCAGCAGACTTGGCGAGTTTTTGTTGCCGGGAGATTGTCTTGTTCTCAACGATACAAAAGTGCTCCAGGCTCGATTTTTTGCAAGGCGCTCTACGGGGGCCAAACTCGAGGGACTCTTATTGTCCGAATCGCCCGATAAAATATGGGAAGTTTTTCTGAAGGGCCTTCGCAAAGTAAAACCAGGGGAAAAGATTATTCTAATCGACAGGGAAAAAGCTGACTTTCTTGAAGCTGAGCTGATCGAGAAATCAGATGAAGGAAAATGCAGATTCAAAATATTATCTCTGGAGAGTACTGAAGCTATTCTCGAAAAAATCGGTTTTCCACCTCTGCCTCCTTATATCAGGCGTGATGACAATTTGGAACTTGCGTTGGCTGATAAACGTCGCTATCAGACAGTATATGCGGAAAAATCAGGCGCGGTAGCCGCTCCGACAGCCGGGCTGCATTTCACTTGTGAGCTGATAAAAGAGCTTCGGAAAAAAGGAATAAAGTTTGCCAAAGTCACTCTGCACGTTGGCGCCGGAACGTTCAAGCCTGTGACGGCAGAAAATATCGAGGACCACAAAATTCACGAGGAGCATTTCAGCATCGACAGCGAGAATGCTTCGGTCATAAACAAAGCCAAAAAATCGGGCGGACGAATAATACCAGTGGGAACAACATCGATGCGAGTTCTTGAGACAGCCGCTTCCAATTCGCGAATTGTGCCTGCAAAGGGCTCGACAAAACTATTCATAACGCCAGGTTATAAGTTCAAGATATGCGATGCGCTAATCACAAATTTCCACCTACCCAAATCATCGTTGCTTGCGCTGGTTGCGGCGTTCGCGGGATTGGATAAAATCCGTACGGCATACAATCACGCTGTGCGGAAACGTTATCGCTTCTTCTCCTACGGCGACGCAATGCTCATATACTAAGAGAGGATAATTCAAATGGAAGTGCTCGTCTTATTAATAACAAAAACGGGCACCTGAAAATGCTTTTGCAGGACAGGCACCCGCTTTCGCTGTTATGATCCATCAATCCCCATTGAAATTCAATTGGGAAAATAGAAGATTCTTATTTATACATCATGTCAAAACTATTCTGGGCGCTTACTACGGCCGCTCGCATCATGTCTTCTGCTTTTGCGGTCTCGCGTTTTGCCAGGAAATTCATAAGAGCTTTTGTATCCAGCTCTTTCGCAGCTTTTTCACACGCTTCCCAGCTTAGTACGCTTCTGATAACCCTGTCAATTCCCTGCTCAGCGTTATCATATGCTCTGGTCTGCATGTCGTGGCCTTTCCAGCGGCTGTAGCCTGCCTGCTGAATAAGTCCCGCGATTGCTACGTTCATGCCGTTGATACGCGCACCGTGGTCGATGTCGTATTTTCCGGGGCCACCCAGGATTATACCATCGTTGTAACCCTGGCTATTGAGGTGCATGTGAACCACCATGTCGTTATCCAGCTCCTCAACGGTATCATATACATGATCAAGTCCAATCATTTCGGAATGGCCGAACTCTTTGTTGACACCTTTATTTTTTCTTGAGACACCGTATTCTTCCTCGATTCTTCTCCAGAATAATAGTGCGCTTGCTACTGTGGGGATAAGCATAGCCGGGTGACCCTCGTTAGGCTTGGGCTCAAATCCGATATGAAGTTTTCCGCCGAGCTTTTCTTCGTGTTTGCAGAGTCCCGCAATACTTTCCTTGAGGTTTTCGTACATTTTCTTGATGCCGACTGTAGCAATGTCATAGCCGAAAGAACCATTCCAGATAACCAACGCGGGATCAACATCCGGGTGCCATGTTTTTTTCAACGGACCGTAGGCCAGGTCAACTGTTTTGGTCCCGAGTTCTTCTGCTGCTTTGCGTTCGTTCGGATCCAGTGAGGCGATTCCGCCATATGCAAAATGGGCGTGCGCACCCGGTGTAATCATTGCGAGATAAAGGTTACTATCAATCAGCGCATCGGCTACTGCAGCCGCGTTATCATCATCGACCTCAGCGTCATAATGAACTTCGATACCCAATTCGATATTATCCGGAAGTCTCGGGGCGATTTTCTGACCGACGAGCCTGATCATGTCTGGTGTTCTAAACGAACCTCCCCACTCGGGCCGCATGTCGGCGGGCACGAAGCCGCCCTTACCCGGGTTGAACGTCCACCTGCATATACTGTGTAATGATTTCTCTGCCATTTCATTTTCTCCTTGTGCAAAATTTTTATTTCTTCAACGCTCGTACGGATTCGGTTTAGATGTAATTATTAAATAAATTCTCAAGCAACTCCTGCCTGCCGCTTCGGATTTCCGGCTCTCCGTGTTTGATGATATATGCTTCAAGCTCTTCAAATCCGATCTTTCGGCTTTCAATTTTTGATCCCAGCTCGCCAGCCCAACCCTGATAACGCTCATTAATAGCATTCTCAAAAACTTTGTTTTCTATCAACTTCGCAGCATTTTTAAGACCCCTGGCGAAAACATCCATCGCACCAATATGAGCATGGAAAAGGTCAACAGGGTCTATTGACTGGCGTCTGACATGTGCGTCGAAATTCAGTCCGCCGGTCGTAAAACCGCCGCTCTTGAGAATGATATACATCGCCAGGGTCGTCTCATAGATATCAGCAGGAAATTGGTCAGTGTCCCAACCGAGAAGAAGGTCGCCGCGATTAGCGTCAACTGAACCAAGTATGCCGTTAGCAGCGCAAAAAGCCAGCTCATGACAGAAATCATGGCCGGCCAGAGTCGCATGGTTGGACTCGATATTCAGCTTGAAGGAATCGAGCAGATTATATTTCTGCAAAAATGCGAAACAGTTACCTGCGTCAAAATCGTATTGATGTTTGGTCGGCTCCTTCGGCTTCGGCTCGATATAGAGCTGACCTTTGAACCCGATCTTCTTTTTATAATCGACTGCCATCTGCAAAAGCAAGGCCAGGTGGTCCAGTTCTTTTTTCATATCGGTATTAAGCAATGTGTCATAGCCTTCGCGACCGCCCCAGAAGACATAACCTTGTCCTCCGAGCTCGTTTGTTATTTCCATGGCTTTTTTGATCTGACTCGCCGCATAAGCAAAGACTTCCGGCGACGGATTGGTACCGGCGCCTGCCATGAACCTGCGATGAGAAAAAGCGTTCGTCGTTCCCCAGAGAAGCTTAACCCCGGTATCAGCCTGCAGCTTTTTGGCTTTTTGTACTATCTTGTCGAGACGTTTGTTGGTCTCGGAAAGATTGTCCGCTTCCGGAGCAATGTCTCTGTCATGGAAACACCAGAAATTAACGCCCAACTTTGTGAACAACTCGAAAGCAGCATCCATTGTCATATCCGCGATGTCCATTGGATCGGATGAGTTATTATAGTTGCGAATAATAGTACCGACACCGAACTGGTCTGCTCCCAGGTTCTTAAAAGTATGCCAGTAACACACCGCAAAACGCAAATGTTCCGACATGGTTTTTCCAAGTACTACCTCGTCCGGATTGTAATGTTTGAACGAAAGAAGATTTTTCGAGTCGGGTCCTTCGTATTTTATTTTCTTTATTTCCGGAAAGTATTCTACCATTATTTCTACTCCTTTCTCGTATTGTGCAAATGGCTCTACAAGATACCATTTATACTTTTATAAATTTTGTTTCAAAACAGTTTCCCAATTTTCATAGGCTTTCTTGTATTGTGCAGTCAATTTGTCGTTCGGCTCGATGGTTTTCACTGGTTCGAGACCAACGAAGGCGTCTTCGGGACCTTTATATATCCCGGCGCCGATTCCTGCGCCTCTGGCCGCGCCTTGTGAGCCGTCTGTCTTGTATAGTTCCACACTCGCTCCTGTAATTGTCGCGAAAGCCTCCGCAAACAGGGGGCTCAGGAACATATTTGCATGGCCCGCTTTAACAGTTTTCAACTTAATGCCGATATTCTCCATAATTCCAAGGCCGTAATTAAGTGCAAATACGATGCCTTCCTGTGCTGCGCGTAAGAAATGAGCTTTTTTATGCGTGTTGAAGTTCCAGCCGTGAACAGATGCGCCGATATTCTTGTTCTCGAGAGTTCTTTCGGCACCGTTGCCATAAGGCAAAATCACCAGGCCATCCGAACCGACAGGCGCCTCTGCGGCCAGCTCGTTCATCTGTGGATAGTCCATGCCTTCTTTTACGAAATTATGTTTTAGCCAGCTGTTGAGAATACCCGTTCCGCTAACGCATAAGAGAACACCATATCGCGGATTTTCAGCGGTATGATTCACATGAAGAAATACATTGACTCTCGATAGCTTGTCATAATTTTTCTGATCGCTTACACCGTAAACTACACCTGAAGTTCCCGCTGTAACTGCTACTTCACCAGGCTCCAGAACACTCAGGGAAAGGGCATTGTTAGGCTGGTCGCCCGCGCGATAACTCACCTTTGTTCCTGCTTTTAGCCCCAACTCTTGAGCGGCTTCGCTGGTAAGCTCGCCCTGGTTCGAAAACGTCGGGACGCGGTCGGCTATCAGTTCACTTGAGACATCGAAACTATCAAGCACGAAATCAGCCAGTTGTTCTTTTTCAAAATCCCAGATAATTCCCTCGGATAAACCTGATGGCGTGGTTTTCACATCGCCTGTCATTTTCATAGCGATATAGTCGCCGGGCAGCATTATTTTATCGATTTTGGAATATATATCGGGTTCGTTTTCCTTCACCCACAAAAGTTTTGTAATAGTAAAATTTCCCGGGAGGTTGAACAAGCTCTTAAGACATATTTCTTCTCCGATTTTTATCATTGCTTTTTCGCCGAAGGGAACAGCTCTACTGTCACACCAGATTATCGAAGGACGCAGCACTTGCTGATTCTTATCCACGACAACAAGACCGTGCATCTGGTAGGAAATACCAATCGCTTTGACATCCCCAGGCTCAAATTTCACCTGCTCCCGGATCTGTTGTGTTGCAATTTTCACATGCTTCCACCACGTTTGAGGCTCCTGCTCAGCCCAGCCTATTTGCTTCGCGATTATATCGAGCTCTTTTGCCGGCGAGGTCGCGCTTGCGAGCAGTTTACCCGAATCAGCGTCAATCAGTGAAGCCTTTACTGACGAACTTCCCACATCATATCCAAACAATAATCGTGCCATTTTAACTTCCATTCCTTGTAAATACGATAAGCAATTTCTTAAAAGTTTCGGGATTATAACTGTTTATCAAGGTATGCTCAAGAATTATTTTAAAAAATGCCCGCCATTATTTAAAGAGCCCGCGAAAACAAACTTCTATTGATATTTAGCGTAAGTTATGGTAACATAAGTGGAAAGACTCTTTTTGAAAAGTAAATAGGGGGCGAATGGCTTCGACCGGATGACGGATGGTCAAGTCGCATGTCCAGGACGCCGGTTGGCCTGGTTAATAATCCGGTACTAAATTTTAATTGGCAACTATCAGTATGCCATGGCTGCTTAATTAGCGGCCCGTCCTGTCAGATTTTGCCTGTGGGTTTGGCAAGGGCGTCAGAAAGCAGGCTATGCCAAGCTGGTTTTTCGGGACAGCCTGGTGAAAACCTTCTCGAAATAGCCGAGTCAAAAGCCTGTCGTTTGGCGTTTGACAAGGCGAAACTTTAATAAATCGACTAAGCATGTAGAAACTTGTCTTGAAACATCTCGGGACGGGGGTTCGAATCCCCCCGCCTCCATTTTTGAAAAATATAAGTCCTTTTATTACAAGTACTTATGCGATTTAGGGCAGGGGGGACATTACCCCCATCCTCAAAATACGTGAGAATTCCATAACTGCCTATTAATAAAGCATTTAAGTCTTCAAGAATCTTTCGTTTTCTGATGCTGTACACACATTTGACACATTTCCTACGCCGTTTTCTTTTTGTGGGTTGACTCCATTTTTGCCATTTGCTCGATTTAGGTGTTGATGGTGTCACAAAATATAGTATATTATTTGTGACAATAAAATAAGGTACTATCATGGACAATGTTCGAAAGCAAATTGAGAAACGGATTGTAGATGCCGGTGCCGGATACGTCTTTACACGGAAAGATTTCCAAGACATCGCTACCGCAGGTTCGATAGGGCAAATCCTGTCCAGATTAGCAAAGGACGGCATCATTCGGAAAATCGGGCGGGGATTGTTTGATCATCCCAAAGTAAATCCCGTGCTTGGAG
>JARRRJ010000064.1:0-7701 GCA_037380865.1 Sedimentisphaerales bacterium | reverse complement strand
ACCATCCTTGGGTGAGGCCTCGTGAGAGTCCTGCTCACCGGATCTTCGGGCCGGATCGGCCGTGCCATCCACGCTCGTCTGAGTGAAGAGCACAGCGTGATCGGGATCGATGAGAGGCCGGCGGAGACCACCCGGGTGGTCGCGAGCGTGACGGATACTGCTCGGCTGAGGTCGGCCCTGGAGGGTGTGGACGCGGTCGTCCACACGGCCGCGTTGCACGCGCCGCACGTGGGTGTCGCCGGCGACGCCGATTTCGAGTCGGTCAACGTTCGCGCCACTGCTTCCCTCGTGGACCTGTGTCTCGCCGCCGGAGTCGGCAAGCTGGTCTTCACCAGTACGACGGCGCTCTACGGTGACGCGTCGACCCTGCGCGGCCGGGCGGCGTGGATCGATGAGCGGACCGAACCACGGCCGAGGACGATCTACCACCGGACCAAGCTCAGGGCCGAGGAGATCGTCAAGGAGGCTTCCACATCTGGGAAGCTGAGCTCGACGGTCCTGAGGATGTCGCGCTGCTTTCCCGAGCCTGCGAACCTGATGGCGGTTTACCGGCTGCATCGCGGCATCGACGCTCGGGATGTCGCGGAGGCTCACCGGCTCGCGCTCCAGGACTCGCCGGAGGAGTTCCGTCTGTTCGTGGTCTCTCATCCCACGCCGTTCACCCGTGCCGATCTGGAAGCTCTGTGGAGCGACGCACCGTCGGTCATCCGTCACAGGGCGCCGGGGCTCGCGCACTCCATGGAAACCCGCGGCTGGCACCTCCCGCAGTCGATCGATCGCGTCTACTGCTCCGACCGCGCCCGGACAGAGCTGAGCTGGCGGGCGCGCTACGATTACTCGGAGGTCCTGCGCGCGTTGGATCAGGGCTCACCGACCGTGTTGCCGCCCGCCTAGATCGAGTAATAGTTACGTGCCGAGACAAAAACCAGGGAGGCGCGATAGATTATCCGGTCAAGCTGAGAATCGAAGTGCTTACAGGCGCGTTGCAGGCAGGTGCTGACTTTATCGATTTCGAGTACGATAATTTTCGGATAACGGAGCGGCAGGAGAAAATAAGGCTGGCGCTCTCCAAAAATTCAAGAGCCAGGCTGATATTATCGGCGCACAATTTCGAGTCGAAATTTCCCGATATAGGCAAACTGTATCGCGGCATTTCTTCGAGCTTTTATATTCCGAGATTAACTTTTTCGTCAGTTCGACACTCAGACCTTCGAGGTAGTCCAGGCGGAACTCAAGCATCTCGGTACCTGCGGCGGAAGCGGCCTTTATCTGCTCCTGCGCCTGATCCGAATTCTTAGCCGATATGGGAATTGCCAAATAGGTCATAAATAACATATAGCAGTCAAACAACCTAAAATCAAGCACAAATTTGATTCACGCCAATTGACCCCTTTCATTTTATCGTGCTGAGCGCAGCGAAGCGTCTGGCTCTGGAATTAAGGATTTAGCTTGACTTTTTTGCGCAAAAATCATATAATCTTATCATAGTAGATAGTTGATTTTACTCAGTGAGGATGTTTGTTTCATAATTCAAGGGGGGCAATATAGAACGCAATCTGAAGCTAATCTTCTTGTGCATTATTCTATTCCTTTGCGGCGAGTCTTTGTATGCAAAAACGATGACAGCCGAGCAGGCTGAGCAGGCCGCTACAGGCTGGCTGCAAATCGGTGCCGACCCAATTTATATCGGACCAAATCACGAGACCACAGATGTTGAAACGTTCACCGACGCTTACGCCGAGCCGCTCTACTATATTGTCAATTTGGAACCCTCCGGTTTTGTCATAGTCTCAGCAGACGATTCTGTCGAGCCTATCTTAGGTTTTTCGGACGATGGAACGTATGATGCATTTTCCGATAGCCCGCTTTCGGACCTGGTCGGCCAGGATGTTCCGGAAAGAGTTGTCTCTGCTAAAGAAACAGAAAGTTTCCAGCTTTTCGATATTAATTCGCCATCATCAGAACATCAAAACAAATGGAGCCGGTTGATTTCACTTGGCCGGGCAGCAGAAGGCGGCTTCGAACTTATGGCACTTTCTTCTGCATCGGTCGCGGACGTTCGTGTTCCTCCCCTGATAAAAAGCAAATGGTCGCAGACTACCTGCTGCCCGCGTAATCCTCTTCCATGCTATAATTATTACACCCCTGGCCAATACTCCAGTGGCTGCGTCGCAACCGCGATGGCACAATTGATGCGCTGCCACAGGTACCCGCGTGACACCATAAACCTTAACAGTTTCACAATTGCAATAGACGGAAGTTTCTGGTCTGCATATCCTATTCGGGGAAGCGGAATCGGCGGCGCATACAACTGGGACATGATGCCTCTCGACCCGAACTGCGGCACGACTCTGGCGCAGCGGCAGGCTATCGGGACTATCTGCTACGACGCCGGAATTGCAATTGGAACTAACTATTATTCACAGGGCTCCATAGCTGACGTGTATAGCGCCAAGGACGCACTGAGAAACGTCTTCAAGTACGGCCAGGCAATCGCAGGCTATAATAACTCAAAGAATATCGGCGCAGGCCTTATCAACATGATTAATCCCAATCTCGATGCAGGTGACCCTGTCATTCTCGGGATTAACCGCGCGTCTGGAGGTCACGCTGTCCTTTGCGATGGATATGGCTACAGCACCGAGACAATGTACCACCATCTGAATATGGGCTGGGCGGGGATAAGTGACGCATGGTACAACCTGCCGGACGTCAACGCGATTGACCGCACTTATAATTCAGTCGTGATATGCATATATAATATCCACGTCACGCACGAAGGCAACGGAGAAGTAATCAGCGGCCGCATCCTCGACCATAACAACAGACCAATTCCCGACGCCAATGTTTACGCAGAATCCGCAGATGGTAAAACGCTTCTTTCAACAACGACAAACGCAAAAGGCATCTATGCCTTCAAAAATCTGAACTCGTCGACAACCTATTCAATTCTCCCAATTTCAACAGGCTTTATTTTTACAGAGCAGGAAGTGACTACGGGAATTTCCCTCAGTGAAAAACCTGTTTCAGGCAATATATGGGCAGTAGATTTCAAGGCAGACTACACAGGAGATTTCGACGGAGATGGTGACATAGACAATACAGACTTCGCAATTTTCGCCTCAGCCTGGCAATCCACCCCCGAAAACAAAAACTGGAATCCTTCCTGCGACTTAAACAATCCCCCCGACAATATAATAAACCACCTCGACCTAAAAATCTTCATGTCAAACTGGACCGCAAACTTAAATAGTAACTGATTTCAAAAGTCTCTTTGCGGAAAGTTGTTTCTGCCCGAGAACATCATCTTTGTCCAAAGTGCTTGGGAATCTTCATAAGTACCGTAACAAAACAGGTAATCTTGTATTGAATTGTCTTTACATGTCTGTCATTTCCAGCTAAGCTTAAGGTATGGCAAGAAATGAATTTCCAAAACTTGACAGGACGGCTTTTTCGGTTGGGTCGGTTTTTGACGAATCGGATGAGAAGGCTTACTGGTTGTCGAAAACTCCCGAAGAGCGGCTGGAGGCTGTCGAATTGATGAGACAAATTATCTATGGCTACGATCCATCTACCACAAGACTTCAAAGAGTTTTTGAGATTGCTCAACGCAAACCAGGTTGAATATCTGCTGATAGGCGGCTATGCAGTCGGGTATTTTGGTTATCCGCGGGCAACTGCTGATATGGACATCTGGGTGGCTATTAATCCGGCCAATGCAGAGAAAATAGTCACGGTGCTGAAGGAATTCGGTTTTGATCTTCCGGATTTATCAGAGGAATTATTCCTGAAAGAATGGCAAATTGTCCGTTTGGGCACGCCTCCGGTCAGGATAGAAATATCTACTTCAATTTCGGGTGTAAATTTTGATGATTGTTACGCGCAAAAAGTCATCGCTGAAATAGATGGCGAGAAAGTGAACGTAATCAATCTGGAGCAGCTCAAGATCAACAAAAAGGCATCAGGCAGGCATAATGACCTTGCAGATCTTGATAACCTGCCATAAACCAAATCTATTTGCAAATACTTATTGGCACCGAACGCTTCCTTTAAGAGATTGCGGCTGGAAGTCCGGGGCTTGACATTGGGGGGCGGAGTCACTAAATTGGTGTCGATGGCTAAGAAGCTTTATATCATTGATGGTCATGCACATATTTACGCGGCTTATTATGCTCCGATGCGGCAGAAGCTTACAAGTCCTTCGGGTGAGCCTACGAAGGCTGTCTATATTTTTTCGCAAATGCTTGTCGGCCTGATACAAAGGCAGAAGCCTGATATGCTCGTAGTCGCGATGGACAGCAAAGTCCCGACTTTCAGGAGCGAAATTTATGCTGATTACAAGGCCCACAGGCCGCCCATGCCCGAGGATATGCCTAAGCAGATAGACAGAATCGAGCAGATTTTAAATGCGATGCGTATTCCGATTTTGCGGGTTGAGGGCTTCGAAGCTGATGACATAATAGGGACTCTCGCGAAAAAGGCCGCTTCCGAAGGTTACGAAGCTCTCCTCTGCTCGAAGGATAAGGACCTGCTCCAGTTGATTGACGAACATATCAGTTTGTACGATATTAAAACTGATACTGTCACAGACGAAAAAGCTATGAAGGAAAAAATGGGTGTCGGGCCTGAACAATTCATAGACGTTCTCGCTTTGCAGGGTGACACTGCTGACAATGTCCCCGGCGTTCCCGATGTGGGACCGAAAACCGCTTTGGGCTGGATACAGAAGTACGGCTCAGTCGAAAATCTTTACGAACATGTCGATGAAATAAAAAGCAAGAGGGGGGATAACCTGCGACAATTTAAAGACCAGGCGATGATGAGCAGGGAGCTTGTTATTATAAAAACTGATGTGCCGATGGAAATTGATTACAAAGCGTACGAACTGCACAAATATGACGAAGCCGCACTGACTGAAGTTTTCAACGAGCTTGGTTTTAATCGTCTTTTGTCACAACTCGGTCTTGAGAGCGGCACATCTTCTACGGATTTAGAATCATCACAAACCGAGTCAGATGAAAATAAGAAAGAATCAGCGAGCGCTGATAAAAATTATCAGCTAATTGATACGCAGGAGAAATACGAGAAATTTCTCGCAGAACTGAAAAAGCACAAAATGTTTGCGATTGATACAGAAACAACTTCAATCGATGCGATGCGGGCGGAGCTTGTGGGAATGAGCTTCTCCTGGAAGGCGTACCATGCTTATTATCTTGCGATTAAAGCGCCGTTAGGAGCAAAGCATCTCGATATAAATGCAGTAAGAGCAACACTTGGGCCTATACTTGCAGACAGTGACATCAAAAAAATCGGGCAGAACATAAAATATGACCTGCTTGTCCTGGGGAACGCGAATATGCCTGTAAAAGGTGTCTATTTCGATACGATGGTTGCCTCGTACTGCCTGAATCCCGAGCGAAGTCACTCGATGAATAACATGGCGAAGGATTTTCTCGGCTACGAGTGCCTTCCGATTTCATCGCTTATAGGCAAAGGTAAAAACCAGCTCAGTTTCGATATGGTGGACACGGTTCCGGCTTGCGAATACGCGGCTGAAGATGCTGATGTCACTTGGCGCCTCTACCAGTACTTAAAAGAAAAACTGGAAGCTGAACTCAAGATAAAAAAGTTATTCGAGGAGCTTGAGATGCCGCTCGTGCCTGTTCTGGCCGTTATGGAATATAACGGCGTCTCGCTCAACACGGATTTGCTTAAGAAAATGTCGATCGAAATTTCCGAGTCTCTTAAAAGCATAACTGAGGAAATTTACAAACTGACGGGTGAGGTTTTCAACATCGATTCGCCGAAGCAGCTTGCGGAAATTCTATTCGACAAGCTGGGTCTTCCTCCCATTCGTGTCACCAAATCGGGTCGAAGCACAGACGCGGCTGTCCTCGAACGACTGTCCGGTTACCATCCTGTTATCGAATACCTTCAGCAATATCGAATGCTAACCAAGCTGCAAAGCACATATATCAATAAGCTCCCGACGCTTGTGAACAGGAAAACACATCGCGTGCACACGTCATTCAATCAGACTATCACTTCTACAGGCAGGCTGAGCTCGAGCGACCCGAACCTGCAGAATATTCCTATTCGCACTGAGCTTGGCAATAAGATTCGCTCGGCGTTTGTTCCGGAAAACAGAAGCGATTTAATTCTGAGCGCCGATTATTCCCAAATCGAGTTGCGTTTATTGGCACATTTCTCGAAAGACAAGGCGCTTATGAAAGCCTTCGAAGAAGATCGTGACATCCATGCTTTTGTCGCGTCGCAGATTTATAACTGCCCGATAGAGGAAGTGACAAGCGAAATGCGCTCGCGATGCAAAGCGGTAAATTTCGGCATTATCTACGGCCAGGGCCCGTTCGGCCTGTCGCGGAGCATCGGGATCAGCCAGGCTGACGCGAAGAAATTTATCGAGGATTATTTCAAGCGATACAGCACGATACGTGACTTCTTCGACGAATGCATAAAGAAAGCAAAGCAGACGGGATACGCGGAAACTATTATGGGACGCAGGAGGGCGATTAAGGAATTGAGCCGCAGGAACGCAGGGAGGCGCTCACAGGCGCAACGTCTTGCGGTTAACACTGTCATTCAAGGTTCGGCGGCGGATTTGATCAAGCTCGCGATGATTAAAATCCAACAGAAAATCGAGGCGGAAAACCTTCCCGCGAAAATGATTCTCCAGGTACACGATGAGCTTGTTTTCGAGTTGCCGTCTTCTGATGCGGAAAATTACGCCAAATGGATTCAGGCGGAGATGACTGGAGCGCTGAAACTTAATGTGCCTCTCAAGGTGGACGTTACTATAGGACCAAGCTGGCAGAAAAAGTAAAACCGGAGTGGATTCTTTTTTGTAGCTACGAGCATGGCCACGCGATCTAAGATAAATCATTTTTCAGGAATGCTTCTTTTAATCAATCTGCGCTGTGCCGCAAGCGCTTTTTTTCTTGAAAAATCGGGTGAAAAAGTGTAAAGTATAATGAGCAAAGGAAGTGCATTCCCAGAAATTTAAGAGGAAAATAAGAAGTCTTGTGGAGACTTTGTTGTGAATAACGGTAAAAGTAATCCCGAAAGGAGATGGTTTGTTTGCAGAATCCTTCTTTCTTGCCTGTTTGCCGGTGTCTGTGTGTATATTTCCGGCTGCTCGCGGGAAGAACCTTCGCCAACTTATTCACCCAAAGTCCTTGTCCTGGACGACTGCGACGGAGATGACGATCTCGAAACCGAGCTTGGCGGAGACGTGGTCTTAATGCTGGACTCGAGTGGCAATCTTCTTAAAAGAATCGGCAATTTCAAAGTGCGAACACACTTAAGCGAAAACAAAGCTATTTCGGTCTCCGATGACGGGGGTTTTTTCGCGGTTTGTGAAAGCGCAGCCAAGAAACTGACAATCTGCGAAACTTCAACGGGGCGCGAGTACTGGTCACAAACCTGGCCTGATCAATCTCCAAAGTCAGCAGATTTTTTTAGCGGAACTCTATACGGTATAAACCAGGCCCTGGTTCTTGAAATCAATGTGAAGAAAAAAAGCGAGAGAAAGATCGATAAATTCTGGGACGGGTCATGGCTCGATTTTACAGTCGATGCAGATAACAACTACATCTGGGCGGCGGGACTCAATGTGAGAAAGTACACCATGGATTTTGTCACAGTTTTTACTGTGGATTCGGCTTTTGATACCTCGATAGCATG
>JARRRJ010000063.1:0-10368 GCA_037380865.1 Sedimentisphaerales bacterium | reverse complement strand
TGGAAAAGCTATGGACATTTTAATGAAACATACATCAAATGATCTTGCCAATATTGATTATGTTGTACAAGGTGGAGTTATTGTAATCGCAACTGAAGGAACAGTGCCCAGCAATCTTGTAACCATGGTCTATGACGTATCAGGTTTAATAAGTCCGTCCCAAAGTATCAGCTCGATAAAAAGCTCGATAGAAAAAACTATTGAACCGGATAGCTGGTATGACGAAAGCATCCCTGATGTGTATCCAGTTCAAAGCGGAGGATATGGTATATATACTCCTCAAAACGGCGAAGGAAAAATAGACATTATAATCGGCAATCAATTATCAATTTATCAAACACCTGAAATTCAGCAAAAAATCCAGAGGTTTCTCGATTCGATACCGATAGAAATAACCGCCGAGCCGGTTGAGACTACACCTCAACATGTACTTTTTACTCAACAACAAAATTTGACTGGACAGAAACGAACGCTCGAAATGGACGTTGCCAGATTGAAGGCTCGCCAAAAAGCGATTGAAGAACGCATCAGAACCATAGGCAGCCAATCGACATCAAAAATTAAGGATGACCCTGTTATTAAGGAATTAGAACAAATAATCGATCATCAGACTCAACGCTTGGAGCAATTTAAAATGATGGTTGAACGCGGTCAAAGTCCTCGTTCAGGTCTGTTTGATGAAGAAGATAAATTATCCAGATTGAAAATCGAGCTTGCAAAAAGACGTGAAGAGCTTAGCGAAACTGCAGGTGGGGAACAATTATCTGCTCTAAATAACGATTTATCAAACACGGTGATAGACCTTGCCGGGAAGGAAGCGGAGCTTAATGAAATTGAAAAACAGCTCAGCTCAATCGAGAGCCAGATAAAAGCCGCTTCGAAAATCGATCCGAATGTTTTAAGAATCAGGCAGGCGAGGAAGGCTCTTGAGGAAGCGGAAAACCGCGTGAATGAGCTGAAGGCAAAAGAAGCAAACTTGCAGCCGCCGCAGGTTATTGCGATTGGAATAGAATAAAAATAACCTGAGATTGTCTGTCATTCCTGCGAAAGCAGGAATCCATTGCTGTGATACTCAAATGGATACCCGCTTTCGCGGGTATGACGTTACGACATGTTCATTTTAGGCACTTTAGTCACTTTTATTTTTAGACACTTATCAATGTTTGAAATGTCTTTTTCCCGTGAAGATCATTGCGATACCAAGTTCGTCGGCGGTCGCGATAACTTCGTCGTCTTTTTTAGAGCCACCCGGCTGAACAATTGCGGCTATTCCTGCTTTCGCGGCGTTTTCCACGTTGTCGGGGAACGGGAAGAAAGCATCGGAAGCCATAGCGCTTCCTTTTGACAAGTCCCCGGCTCTTTTAAACGCAATCATTCCCGATTCGACACGGTTCATCTGGCCTGCTCCGACACCTACAACCTTTTTGCCTTTGACCAATACTATTGTATTGCTCTTTGTATGCTTTGCAGCGAGCCACGCGATTCGCAAATCTTCAAGCTGCTCTTTTGTTGGTCTTTTTTTAGTTGGATACACAAGCTGATGCGGCTCCCATCCTACGAGGTCGCGCTTTTGGAGGAGCAGGCCGCCGACTATGCAGCGAACGTCATATTGACTTGTGTCAATTTTCGAGCGATCAATCAGACCTGTTTCGATGAGTCTTACGCGGCTGCCCCAGGATTTAAGTGTTCTTATAATTTCGAGAGCATCTTTATCGAACTCGGGCGCGATAATGACTTCCGCGAAAAATCCGCTTGCCCCGAGCGCTTTTCCGAACCTGCTATAAGATTCCATAATTGTCTGGGCCAACTCGACGTCAACTTTCCTGTTGAGTGCGATGATTCCGCCAAAGGCGCTGACAACGTCACCTTCGTAAGCTTTTTGATACGCGACGCAAATGTTATCGTCGATGGCGCAGCCGCACGGGTTGAGATGTTTTACAACAACAGCCGCCGGCTCGGTGAATTCCTTGACAAGCTCGAAGGCCGCATTCGTATCGAGAAGGTTATTGAAGCTGATTTCGGTGCCTCCCTCAAGCAGATTTCCGCTGGAAACTGATGTTTCGACGGTTTCAGGCAGTTTGTAAAAGGCGGCAGTCTGGTGAGGATTTTCACCGTAACGAAGAGAAGAATATTTTTTAACTGCGATCGAGACATGTTCCGCAAATTCTATGCCTGCCTGGGCATTCAGATACTTCGCTATTGCGGCATCATAAGAAGCTGTCAGGCCAAAGGCAATTCTCGCAAGGTCGCTTCGTGTCTGCTCGCTTATCGAGCCTGCATGCTTCTCCATTTCATCTATTATTGCATTATACTGCGACGAGTCGGTGACAACAGTCACGTACTTATTATTCTTTGCGGCTGAGCGGAGCATGCTCGGGCCGCCTATGTCGATGTTTTCGATGGCTTCTGCAAGTGTGCAATCCGGTTTTGCGATGGTCTGCTCGAACGGATAAAGATTAACACACACCAGATCTATCGGCTCGATATCGTGCTCTTTCATTTGCTGTGCATGTACACCGTTATCTCGCAATCCCAGCAAAGCGCCGTGAATTTTCGGATGAAGCGTTTTTACCCTGCCGTTCATCATTTCGGGAAAACCTGTAACCGATTCGATCTTGGTTACGTCGATCCCCGCTTTCGAGAGTTGTTTTGCTGTTCCTCCTGTGTACTAATCTTGATGTCCATTTGAATCCTTTCTCCTTGCTTTTTCTGAAGCTTTGTGCAAAATTCGAGCAAGCAATAGACCGGCTCGCCCGTTTTTAATTTAATGGTTCTAGGCAGGCTACTCTGCCTGATTTGTCCCCAATATAAATTTTCGAATCGACGGTGTTAGAAACT
This sequence comes from Sedimentisphaerales bacterium, assembly GCA_037380865.1. Classification (GTDB taxonomy): domain Bacteria; phylum Planctomycetota; class Phycisphaerae; order Sedimentisphaerales; family Anaerobacaceae; genus JAFGPS01. Next base: position 7,530 of record JARRRJ010000063.1, on the reverse strand, counting down.
TGTCTTGAAACTCCCGCGAAATTCACGGAATATACTTTTTTTGCCGAGTTGTTATCCATCACAACGAGCGTTGAGTCGTCTGTTATTACATAGGCTTTATTTCTTGATTCTGCGAGGAGCTCCTTGCCTCCGGGAAGTGTCCAGATAACACTTCCTGTGTCTTTGTCGATTGCGGACACTGTCGCATTTTTGCCAAAAGCGGTCTGATAAACCATAGTAGATGTCACACGCGGAGCCTTCTGAATCAGTCCCGGCACTATTGTCTTCCACATAAACTTTTTCGTATACATGTCGGGGACGTCTATCTTGTACACATTCATATCATCACACGAGAAATACAGGCTGTTGCTGTCTCTGACAATCTGACCGACGAGGCCTGCCGCGGCATCAAATCTCCAAAGTTCTTTCGGCTCGTCGGGAAGCATGCCATATGCTTTACCTGTATCTGTTCCAAAAACAACATAGTCGTCACCTGCGTTGACTGTCGTAATCATGGAGCCATCATCAGAGGCAACCTTAAATATACCGATTCTATCTTTTGCTCCGCTTACGTGCAGCCTTCTGTCTATGCTGCTTACGTAAAAGAACGAGGTGTTACGAACAACGGGACAAACAATGCCGAAGTCTACCTGAGTTACCTTTTTCTCGGTGCCGCTTGCGGCCTCAAGTTCCACGTACTTGTTGCCTACGAAGTACAATATTTCATCATCGAAGCGATTGAATCCGTCAGCGGTGAGACCCTCGGGTGCAATGTTCCTGTAGAATATTCTCTCGCCGCTCTGACGGTCGAGCGATATTGTAAAATTACGGTCGGAAATAAGATAAATCTGGTCACCGAGAATCAGCATTCGCTCCATGCTTTCATTCTTCTTCGTAGGTAACGAATTTTCCCACACCAGCTTTAAGTTTGCAGATCTGAGCAGCTCAGGCGAAACTAAATGCCTTTCACCGGAACCTGACGCAAAACTGCTCTGCGATAGACAGGAAACCAGAAAAGCTGCCGTTAAAATAAAACTGCACTTAAATAATTTGCACATTAAGATTTCTCCTCACATAAGAATGAAAATTCATCACCGGACCGTAATCATGAATCTCATGGAACTCTAAATTCACCCAACCTTGGTAATAAAATTTGGTAGTATTAATATTTAGTTAGGGCAGGTCGACATAATCTGCCAAGTCAACGTTGTTCTCCTCTTCGAACTCCTTCATTTCCTTAATTCGCAGAATGTCATCTTTGATTCTGTTTACCAGTTTAAAAATGTATGGCTTGCCATCCAGGCGGTTTTGAAGATCATCCAGCATCGGCTCCCAGGTACCACCGTAAAGCTGGGACTTCAGAGTAACCAGCATACGGTGCTCTTCACTAAGACCGGCAACGTAATCATCTACTGCCTTTTTCACGGCCATATTGGTAATATTCAAAATTTTTTCGTTCGGCTCGTCCATCGCCAAAACCTCAATCATTACTATAGTAATCCCTGACAATCCAAAAAGCAACAATTTTTCACAAATTCTTTGTCACAGATTGTAACGGGAATCGAGCGAGAATTGACAAAGAGAAATGCTGAGAGACATACAGGCTTTTTCTGTAAAGCATAATATGCGCTAAGCCCTGTAACAGGTACGACTTACGATTTGACTTCTGAAGCAGGTTATAAATTCTATGTTGTCGTAATCAGATTCCTGCGCCGCCCGGAGGCTGAATTACTTATAAATCAACGTCAAATATCTAATAAGAAGCGGTGTTATCCTGAGTCTGAACACCCGTCGGCTGGCCAACCATGTCCATAAATTCCTGAAGCGCAGATTCCTGTTCAGAAATGATTGCATCCTGCTGGTCTATGAATGTGTTCAGATCCTGTATTTGAGCCTGGAGATCAGCTACTTGCTGAGCATAAGCAGTAAGTTGCTCTTCTGCAGACTGTGAGACCATATCGACGGAATCAACGGCGGTATTCAACCTTGTACCAAGGTCTCTGCGTGCGGCTCTTGCTCTTTTCAGGTCCTGAGAGACTGCATCGTAGGCCCCTTTCCAATACTGAAGGTCATCCTGGGTTTTGGCAAGCTGGTCTTTAAGAGCCTGAATTTCGTCTTTTTTACTGCAGCCTGCCAGAACGGCTATAAAAACCAGAATCACCAAAACTTCGAGTTTTACCAAATTATGAAACATCTCTATATCCTTTCTTACTAATCCGAGAATATTTGTAGCTTAAAATTTTATAGATAAGCTTGGCAGCCAGAAAATCCGGCGCTTTATTGCTTTCATTCGGACACAATTCGACAATATCGAAGCCCACTACATCTTTATCGTCAAAAACAGCCTTCAGCAACATTAATACATTATACCACGTTAATCCCCCGGGCTCAGGAGTTCCCGTGGAAGGCATTATCGAAGGGTCGAATACGTCAAGGTCAATCGTGATATAGACTTTTTCAGAGAGCCTTTCGAGCACTTTCTGGATCCAGTCCGTACCGTCGTGGATATGTTCTGCGAAAAAAACCCGGCTCATGTCAAGAGCTGCTTTTTCCGAATAATCCATGCTCCTTATGCCGACCTGCACAATCGGGCACATTTCGGAAATCCGCGCCATAACGCAGGCGTGGTTATACTTCGAGCCTTCGTATTCGTCTCTCAAGTCGGAATGCGCATCAAGCTGCAGGACGCTAATATTTTCATACTTTGCACAATGAGCTTTCGCTGAACCAGTACTAACGGAGTGCTCACCTCCGACAACAACGACAAACTTGCTCTTTTCCAAATAAAACCTGGCCGCTTTTTCGACTGATTTGACCATTTCTTCGGGTGGTCCATTCACTTCTACAGGCTCAGCTGTAAATATCCCTTTCAAGTAAACCTGTGAGTCAGTCTCTATATCGTATAATTCCATATGTCTCGAAGCTTCAATTAAAGCTTCAGGACCCTTGTCGGCACCTTTTTGCCATGTGCTCGTAGCGTCATAAGGGACCGGCAAAATTACAATTTTAGCCTGTTCAATGCTCGAGTGCTCCTCTGGCAAATCTCCAAAATTAATTTTTCTTCTCATGGAATTCAGTCGAATAGAAACACAGCAAGTGCGACAGTAGTAGTCCACAAATCCTGCTGACCTCTCGCGGTTTGAGTGATATTGGTTGTCCTTATAATCAGACCGCTTGATTTATAGACCTGCTCCTTTTCCGACCATGCTTTATTCGGATCGACTTCAAGTCCCAGGGTGGTACCGAGCATACCCGCCGCCAGGTCTTCAGCCATGTCCGCCGCGGTCGTCAGGTTCATTCCGTACCCATGAACTTCGCTGAGATAGCCCCACTGGTTACGATCTCTGGGAACAGCCACGCCAATCGATGAAGCGACTAACCTGCCGTGTTCGTCTGTATCGGATCTGGCCATCACACAAAAGCATATCTCGCCGGGACTGAGGCTTCTCAAACCATTTTCTTTGCTGACCATTTTGCACTTGGGGGGCAAAATGGATGATACTGTTACTAAATTCTGCTGCGCGACACCCGCTTTGCGAAGCGCCTCCTCAAATGACTTGAGCTGATATCTGTGTCGCCCGATCCCCTTGGTCAGAAATACTTTTGTCGGAACCAGTTTGCTCATCTACATCTCCATAAAAAATACAAAGTTCATAAATTCCCGGGTACCTGAAACGCCTTAAACTATAGTAGCCTTGGTTCAGGCTACTCAGGTTATTATACCTTAAAAATCCATAACTCAAAAATAAAACTCGTCTCAGAATGTTAAATATTTGCCGGCTTTTTCAAGCCTCACACCGACTTTACCAACCTGCTCTAAATGTCTTATCTGCGAACTTTTTCGAGATTTTATTATGCGATCAACAGTAACTGGTCCGAGACCAGGAACTTTTAGAAGTGAAAGCTTCGACGCTTTATTTATATTTATGGGAAACATCTCTGGGTGATTTTCCGCCCATATTTCCTTTGGATCAGTCGTAAGCGAGAGATTTCCATCCTTTTCAAACACGATATCGGATTCACTGAAGCCATATTTGCGAAGCAAAAAATCCACCTGGTAGAGTCTGTGCTCACGTGTCAAAACATCAGTCGGTTTTTCCTTATCACTTTTACTTTGATATATTGACTCTTCACCAAGCTCTCTCTGGTAAGCGCTGAAATAGACTCTGTGCATTTTGAGCCTGTCATACAGGCCGAACATATATTTGATAATTTCCCTGTCCTGTTCTCCAGCTGCTCCCACGATAAACTGAGTTGTCTGCTTCACTCTCTGGTATCTCGAACCTCTTTGAGTCAGCCTGCTGATAAGCTTTATAGGTTCGATGATGTCTTTGATATAATGTTTTTTTGTCGATAATTTGGCAAGGTTTCTTTCACCGGGTGTTTCGATATTTAACGAGACTGCACTCGACAGGGAAACTGCTTCCTCTATCGCGGCGTCGCTGGCGCCGGGAATGACCTTTAAATGAATATAACCTTTGAAACGATATTTTTTTCGCAGTAACCTGGCAATCGAATTGAGCTTTTCCATGGTCGTATCGGAAGAGCCGAATACTCCCGAGCTTAGAAAAAGCCCGAACACTTTTCGCTGATTATAGTAATCCAGAAAAACCTGTGCGGTTTCTTCAGGATTAAGAGAGCATCTCCTGACATCCATCTGCTCCCTCAGGGGACAATATTTGCAGTCATTTTTGCAGACGTTGGAGATGAGTGTCTTGAAAAGTATGCTCTTTCCTCCGTTCGGAAGAGTTACAGGATATATCCATTTTCCATCACTTCCTCGTTTCCTGCTCTGCGCGTCGTCGTGCCCGCATGCGCATGCCAAATCGTACTGTGCGTCCGCGCTCAGTATCTCCAGTTTCTTCTGTGTATCGGGCTGTGATATGATTCCAACCATAGTTCGTCCTTATATTCACCCTCAGAGTGTATTATCGTCTCTTTCGGATTTTGTGCAATAACTTATTTTGGAACAAGTAAAAGTTAGAAAGAGGAGTGTCTAAAGTGAGCTAAAGTGACTAAAGTTAGTTTCTCAGCGCGACAATAAGAAACCCTGGCACACAGAATACAAACTTTTTTATTTCCTGTTTAAGCCTGCTCAATTAGTTTTCGCTTTTCCTGTTCGAGCGTGCTGCGCTTCGACTGTGCGTCTTTATAGCTGTTTTGCAGGCGCATCAAAACGCTCTGAACGTTGTTTGAAACTCTGACAGCCGCGTCTAACGATTTGTTTATTCGGGACTGTACTATCCAATCGACTATAAGGCCGTCAAAGACGTAATCGGCAAACGTTGCGAAAGAGCCGATGTCGATTTCGATGTCTGTCCTTGAGCCCACGTCAGCTAATTCGCGTTGAAAGATGCGCAATTGCTGCTGGACCCGGTGAATCGATTCTCTTGCACTATTAATTCTCGAATGCTTTACGGCTGTCGAAATCAATCCTCCGCCGAGCAAATCGAAAGTTCCCCAGTTATGCGCGCTTCGAAGAGACGTTACAACCTGCTCGAGACCCTTCAGTGCCATCCTGCCGGCCGCTATTGCTTCGTTTAGTTCCTTCATATCAGATTGCGTATCAGCTACTGCTTCCGAAATTTCCGCCAGCTTTCTCGTGCCTTCTCCGCCGTTCTGTGCAAGAAGCTGTTCTTTTTTTCTTACAACATCCTCATATTTCGCATCGAGCTCCCCTATTGCGGCGATACGTGATTTTAAGCCTTCAATTTCTTTCTCAAGAGCCGACACAGCATGCTTGCACTCATCATACTTAAGCTGTGCATAGAGATATTCCTGGCGTTCCTTATCGAGCTGTCTGTCCTTGTCACCAAGAACAAAATGGAACAAGCCGTTCAGACTCAAGCCTTCGAGCTTTTTTACATCCGCATGTTCTTTTTCAAGAATCGAGCGCAGCTCACTGAGCTGTGACATTTTTTCCGAGAGCATGCTTCGAGTTTTGTCAATATCCCCCTGAAGTTTTTGCCTTTCGCGAAGCTTCTCTTTTATTTCGATAAGTTCGTTGTTTAATTCTTCAAACATAATTTACTCACTCTGCAATTTTTGCGGGTTCAATTTAGGATTGTGAATAACTGACGTAGCCGCTTCGATTATACCTGCTATATCTGCGAGATTTGTAGGTATAATCATCGAGTTATTCGTCTGCGCGAGTTTGCCGAATTCACCCAAATATTGTTCTGCAATTCTCAGGTTCACGGCGCTTGTACCACCTTCTTCGTTTATAGATTTAGCAATTTCGCGAATACCAAGCGCAGTTGCTTCTGCTACTCTTTGAATCTCAACCGCTTTTCCGTCCGCTTCATTGATTCGTCTTTGCTTCTCGCCTTCGGAACGCGCTATCATTTCCTGCCTGTCACCTTCGGCACGATTTATTTTTGCCTGCCTGTCACCTTCCGACTCTGCAATCATTGCGCGTTTTTCACGCTCGGCTCGCATCTGCTTTTCCATCGCGTCCTTGATACTTTGAGGAGGCATAATATTCTTGACTTCGTAGCGAGTGACCTTCACACCCCATGGGTCTGATGCCTTATCTACGGCATCGACAATAACGCTGTTAATAGTCTCTCTCTCCTCGAAAGTTTTGTCCAGGTCCAGCTTGCCCATAACGCTTCGCATAGTAGTTTGAGCAAGTTGTGACGAGGCAAAAAGATAATTATTTATGCCGTACGAAGCCTTCTTAGGATCGACAACCTGCATATATAAAATACCGTCAACCTCAACCGCGATATTATCCTTTGTAATACATGACTGCGGCGGAACATCCACCGCCTGCTCTTTTAATGTATGCTTGTAAGCCACTTTGTCGATAAACGGAACTAAAATATGAAATCCCGCTTCGAGAGTCTTGGAATATTTTCCCAGCCGCTCTACTATGAATGCCTCTTTCTGCGGCACAATCCGTATCATCTTGAAGAAAGAGACCAATATGAAAATTACTATACCTGCAAGAATAATTGTCCAGATGTAATCGCCCATTTCTTTTCTCCTTTTCTTTTCCTGCTTAAATAGATTTAACTTTAAAAGTTATGTTGTCTTTCCCTATTATTTGAACAGAAGCGCCTTCTTCTATTTCCTCGTCTGCCTCTGCTATCCAGTCGGTACCGTGAAATTCTATTTTGCCACTCTTCTTAGGTGTAATTTTTATTTTCACAAATGCCTTTTGCCCGATAAATTCTTCAAGGTCTTTGGTAAGGTCCTGTTCCGAATTGGTATGACCGAAAAAAACTCCCTTAAGCCATTTCCTCAAAACCAGCAATGATAGAATTGAGCTCGCAATAAACAGTAATAACTGCGCGTTTATGGAGCCGTGCACATAAGCATTGAAAAAACACACCGCCGCTACTATCCAGGCACCGACACCAAAAAAGAATATAATCAATCCCGGTAGCGCGAATTCCAATAAAAGCATTAGAAGTCCGACAAGGAACCATATCAGCTCCGGCCTGAGAAATTCTCTAATTACGTCCATACCGTTACCCTTCAAAATATCATGCTGAAAAATATAACAAATAACACGTTACTGCTCAGCTAATCAATATACGCTCAGCT
>JARRRJ010000062.1:0-7761 GCA_037380865.1 Sedimentisphaerales bacterium | reverse complement strand
TTTCTGGGCCTTTTCAGGTGAAATTGACTCTTTAGGCGGAGATTTTACATGTCTTTTCAGTGGTTTTATTTTCCGAGCAGATTTGCTCATATCTGGTCTTCCTTTTGCTCTGATTCAATTATTTCTCTGATTACATAAGTTGGGCGATTTTGTGATTCGTGATAGGTTCTAACCAACAGCTCGGCAAGCAAACCCATTAAGATAAACTGGATTGTGGCAATAACAGATACAGCCGTAACTATCAGGAGGGGATTTCCGGTCATGTCTACGCCGCCTGCTATTTTTTGATATACTACTGCAAAAGCGAAAACTATAGAGCCTATTGCGCTGAGCAGGCCAAGTCCTCCGAAAACGTAAATCGGCTTTGTTGAAAAGGAGCCGAGAAAATTGACTGTGATCAGGTCGAGCAGGACTTTCCATGTTCTCCCGATGCCGTACTTTGCTACGCCTGCGGTTCTGGGCCTGTGGTTTACAACAATTTCAGCTATGTTTGCACCGCTCCAGCTTGCCAGAGCAGGTATGAAACGATGCATCTCACCGTACAATTTTGTCTCCGCCAGAACTTCCTTGCGATACGCCTTCAGGGTACAGCCGTAATCATGGAGTTTTACACCTGTGATTGTGGAAATCAGCCAGTTTGCGATTTTCGATGGGAACCTTCTTGTAATTGCTTTATCGTGCCTTTTCTTCCTCCAGCCGCTTACGACGTCATACCCTTCGTGGAGTTTATCGATCATCTTTGGTATATCAGCAGGATCATTCTGCAAATCAGCATCCAAAGCGACTATTATTTCACCGCGAGCATGGGCAAAACCTGCGCTTAAAGCGGCGGTTTGGCCGAAATTCTTGCGAAAACGAATAATTCTGGCTCGCGAGTCATCCTGTTGAAGCCTGATTAATGCGACAATGCTGTCATCGGTGCTGCCGTCATCGACGTATATGACTTCATAATTGTATTTGTCGGTTAGAGCATCGGTAATTTGGCTGTGAAGGAGCTCTATGTTGTCCTGCTCGTTCAGCAGCGGAACAACTATCGACACATCAGGACCTTGCAATTGCATAATTGAATTCCTATAATAAATATATGTATGATAATAATTTACATATCGGATGTAAAGTCGAACCTAAGCAGTTAAAATTGAGTAATATATAAATTAAAATCAGCAAATTTGGCCAAACAAGCCAGGAATTTTGATCTCATGGAAGAGCTTCATTAGGACGATGTATTAAAGGAAATTTCCTTGCATGGAAAAGCCTTTTTTAATAGAAAGTAATAAAGTCTTCCAGGAATTACAGCATAACCTTTTTATGGACAAGTAATTATGAGAAAAAACCGGTTGTTAACTATCATGTTAGTTATTACTGGTTCCGTCGCGTTAGTGTTCAGCGGCTGCCAGAAACAAAGTCAAATCACCCAGGAATCCGGGGCAATTGGAACAGTGCGTGAGTCCATACCTGAAGTTGAACCCATATTAGCTGGGCCGCCCGCGGCAATTGAATTCGAGGAAACAATCGCTGATTTTGGCCAGGTTGGTCCCAGAACAATATCTTCAAAAGAGTTGAAATTCAGGAATACCGGGGAAGGCATCCTTAAAATTGAGCAAATATCTCAATGTTGCGGCGTTTTTGCCAAGGCGGATAAGGAAGAATACTCAGCCGGTGAAACTGGAATAGTAACGATCGAGCTCCATGCGTCAGGAAATATCGGACTTTTCGAGAGAAACCCGATTGTCTATAATAATGATCCGAACAACAAAACAGTTATGTTGACTGTAAAAGCTGAAATCGTGCAAAAGGTAGTTTGGGAGCCTGAATCCTTCAAACTGTTTCGGAACGTCGAAAATGGCGGTTGCCCAAAGCTCACAATCATGAGCGTTGACGGCCAGGAATTTGCGATTAAAGGGATCCGATCTACCGGTGATTGCATAACCGCTGACTATAATCCCACGATAAAGAAAACCGAGCATGTGCTGGATTTGAAAGTCAATATGGAAAAACTCACGGACCAGATGTACGGTGAGCTCAATATTTCGATGAACCATCCGCAGGGTGATCTCGCGACTATTTTCTTTGACGTGGTTCCAAAATACAGCTTGTCACCAAAGCAGCTTGTTGTCTTTCGCATGAAGGAAAACGTGCCGCAAACGCAAACAATAAAAATCATCGATAATTATAAGCAGGAAGACGAAATAGAAGACACTTCGTCAAGAGATAATACGATTAAACTCATCGATTATAAAAAGACTGAGGAAGGTTATGAGCTCAATATAGAGGTAACCCCGCCGCCTACGCCACAAGGTGAACAGAGATTTTCTGACATTTTCTACATTAACCTCAAGAGCGGCGAACAACTTGCTCTGACCTTCCATGGTTACTACGGAAGTTAGAATTATAACGGAGATTACAATATGAATATTAACAAAAATTCCTTATTCGTTCTTACGGCCTGTTTGACTTTGCTTGTGAGTTACAGCCTTACGGGCCAAGTCCGAGCCGTAAGTAATGATACAGTGCAGGAGGTTCCTGCACCCGAGATGTCAGGCGATAATATACCGAAACCAAGAATTGTTTTCGAAGACAAACTTCTCGATTTTGGAAAGATTGGTCCCGAGAGTCAGCCGAAAGGCGAGTTCCGATTTACAAACACGGGAAATTCGACTTTGGAGATAGCGAGAGTGTCCCAGTGCTGCGGCATCGTAACCAAACTGAAAGATGAAAAATCGAAATACGAACCTGGCGAAAAGGGCGTCATTCAAGTGACATACAATGCAACCACGCGAACAGGTTCGATATTGAGACAGCCTATCGTGTACAGCAACGATCCCGTCGACCCGAACGTGATTCTGACAGTCACAGCAGAAATCGTCGATAAGGTAGCCGCGGAGCCGGGCAGGTTAAAGCTGTTTTTGGATGAGGACAATGCCAAGTGCCCGAAAGTAACTATCAGCAGCACAGATAAACAGCCGTTCTCGATAAAAAGAATACAGTCTACGGGAAACAGTATAACCGCCCAATACGATCCCAACCAGAAGGCGACCGAATTTGTCCTTGATTTCAAGGTGGATATGGCAAAGCTCGAGCAAAATGCGCGGGGAAATGTCGATCTAATTATAACGCACCCGGAAATGAGTCTCATAACGATACCTTTCGATGTTCTCTCGAAGTTTACAGTCAATCCGCCTAAAATTATCGCCCTTAATGCAGAACCAGGGGAGCCTGTTGTAAGAAAGATATGGGTATTCAACAATTACAACGAGGACTTCCAGATAGATTCTGTTTCGTCGAAGAATAAATACTTTACCCTTCTGAGCCGGGGCAAGGTCAGTAACGGCTACCAGTTTGAAGTGCAGCTGACTCCGCCTCCCGCTGAAGGGAAGACCAGCTTCACAGATGAGCTTTATATCCAGGTAAAAGACGGAGAGAAGCTCAAAATCGACTGCAATGGGTATTACACACCAGTAAAAACGCCGCAAAGCAGTGAAAAGAATTGACAGGCGTTCTATGGTAAAAAACGAGCTGGATCAGGACGGGATATATGTTTGACTGAAAGCGTATACGAGCATAGCCATTTCTTAAGATATGAAGCAACTGATAATTTGTATTTGCATACTAATAATAGCCGCTTCCTGTGAGTTGATATCTTCCTCTGATCCTTCGACAGGCAGGCAGAGAACGCCAGAGGTATCTGTCACCCAGGCAGATAATCCTGCTGATAGTATCACTGTTTTTCTTACAGGCAATACGCTTGGTTCTCTCAAACCATGCGGCTGCTCAGGAGGTCAATTAGGCGGCCTGGATCGACGTCCGGCAGTCTTCAATACGGTCCCCGTCGATAAAAGACTGCTTATCGACACAGGCTCGCTTGTTGAAACACAGTCAGACCAGGATACTTTCAAATTCATCGTGATAATCGAGTCACTAAAATACCTCAATTACAACGTTGTGAATCTCACGAAGCAGGACATCGAGATGGCTAAGAGGTACGGCCAACTGGATAACAGTTCAGTAGGATACATCAGCTCTTACGAAACCGACGAGCAATTTCCGACCGGCCATCAATATGAGTATTCTCTGAATGGCGAGAAAATAGGCATTTCAGTAGTCAGCTTTGATCCGCTCGAAGAGCCGATTGAATCTCTCGGAGAACTCTTTTCGAGCGAGCCAGGTAAGAAAAGCGTGAATATCCTGATTATAAATAATTACAGTGATGAAATAATATCTTCCATATCAGAGTTGGGCATCGTTGATTGTCTTGTCTGCCCGGTTAAATCCGACGAGCCAACGATAATTAGTGCTCGCGGAGAAAAACCTCTTGTCTGTGCCGTGGGAAGATTCGGAAGACGCATAGCCAGGCTGGTAATCAAAAATGATCCGACCGGCAATATAGAATTGAGTTTTGATGACATCCCCGTTATAGAAGAACTCAAGAAGGACAGCTCCCTTGTGGAACTCTATAAGACTTATCAGCTTATGGTTAAAGATGCCAATCTTATTGGTCAAAATCCACGTTATACTTTACCCGATAACCTGAAGTATACTGGATCCGAGAGCTGCTCATCTCCGGATTGCCACTTGTTTCAATGGGTGGTATGGAACGAGAATCAGCATTCTCATGCTTACGCGACGCTTGAGGAAGTCGGCTCCCAGTATGATCCCGAATGCATCGTGTGTCATGTTGTGGGTTATGACTATGAGAGTGGTTTTGTATCAGCAGAAAAGACGCCGAAGCTGGAAAATGTAGGTTGTGAATACTGTCATGGGCCAGGTTCGGCACATAATAAAAGTCCTTATGAAAACAAAATGACTCCCATCCCTGACAAAATCAAGCTGTGCGAGCAATGCCACACACCTGAGCACAGTGGAGATTTTGCCGGAAATGAGGAGGAAAAACTGGAAATAATTGAACATTGGACGGAACCAATTGTCTTCAGCAATGTCAAATAATAAAGAGCAGTAGAACCAAATGTAAAGATTGGCTCTGTTTCGCGTGGTTTTTGACCCGCCAAATCTGTTCCGGCGGGCTTTTTTGAGGCGAAAATGGTTAAGACATTGCGAATAACAACTGTTGTGGCGGCGATGATGGCAGCTGCAATGTTTGCCTTGCCGATTAAGTACGGCATTCAAACCGATGAAAATGTCGAAAAATTCATCGGCGCACCAGGCGTAATAGAAGAGTTCAAGGCTACATCAGGTAATATAAGGCAAGCTCCATCCGACCAGGTGCATCCATTAGTCCAGCAGGCCCAGGCTTTCGCATTGATCCTCGATCATCCCAAACCTGAAGTTCCTACTCCCCGTCGCGGAGCTCCCGGCAATCGTCAGGTTACAGTTACACCCCCTGATCTGACGCCAAAATTCAAAGTTTTAACCACCAGTTACTATGAGAATAACCCGGAGTTGTCCATGGCATTAATTGATGAGCCGGGAAAAGGCAAGCACTGGATCAGGCAGTCTACTACCGTAAATCATTTGTTTATCGAGCAGATAAAAGATGGTGTTGTCATAGTAAGAAATGGTGAGACGACCTTCGAGACGCCAATAGAGCCGAAGAAGGTGGTACCGCCTGCGGCTGCGAGAACAGTAATAAGTCCGACAAACACAAGCAGAGCAGGAAGAGCAGCAGCAGAGCCGCCAGTCCGGGCACCGGTACGCTCGCCTATCATAGTGAAAAATCCAAAAACAGAGATCGACGATCCAAGAGCACAAAGAGTAGAGGAGTTGATCGAGAAGATGCGGCTTTTGGAAAGTCAGAGTGACGATCCTGACAATCCGCAGGCCAGTAATGAAGAAAAAGCTGCACAACTCCAGAAAATCATTAATGAGATAAGGAATTCCAACCTTAATATCAGTGATGAAGAAGCACAGAATTTAGATGATTTGGGAGAAGTGCTGGACAATCTGGAGTCAGATGGTTCGGAATAGTAATTCGTATGAGATTGCAGAAATTGAACTGCTAAAATAGAAAATTTTACCTGCCCCCCATTTGTTTCGTGGGTCCCCGGATAAGCGTATTTGGGGACCCCGAAAAGATTCTGAAGAAATTCGGAAAAAAACAAAGCCAAATTACTCGCAATAATTCTATCCAGATTTTTTATTGCTCGTTGCTTAAGTGGTCGATGACTCTGACGATAGCTTCCTGGCATACTTTGCAAAATTGTCTCCCCGAACGCAAAATGCAGCTGTTCATCGGACGATATAGTCCCTTTGCAGCATATCCCGCACCTTCGAAGACACCGATTTTCTCGGGATCGTCTCTGTCCGGCTCGGTCGGAATAGGGGTGCCGGGCTCGATAAGATGCATCCACTTGGGTTTTTCCGGATTGAGCAATGCAGTGATATTCGGTTCGAGCGGCTCAACTCCCGGAGGGAAGAAATCACTGTAGGCAACGTCACTACTGAAATACTCGTCTGCCAGCCCGGCAAATGCGTGGCCGAACTCATGCGGGCAGATCGAAGGGGAGCGATTGTTATCCGCAGCGAAGATGCAGTAGCGATTGTAAATTCCGCCGTTAGCATAGATTGAAGTATTCGCAGCAATGAGAATCGCGTCGCAGGGCACAGCGGCCGCGACATCCTGCATAGTCTTGTTATTGTTAATGAGCATGTAGCGTGCTGTTCCCAAAGCGTTGGATGCGGCATCCATGACAGTGTCACATTCTATACCACGAGTAGGCTGATCGATACCGCTTTCGGCTGACGCACGCATTACGGCGCGAACATTGAATTGTGATTTGTGACTTTTGTAGGGCTCCATGTCGAATAAATAATTAGTAAAACGTTCTGCCACTTCCTTGAATTTTTCAGTTTCCTCTTCAGTGTATCCTTCTGCGAGAAATACAAAGTCCACTTTGTTGTGACAATCGCCGTTTATTATGATATCAAATACCCTGTCATGAGAATCAGGTTCATGTTGAATGATAGTGGAATCGTTGGGATCGATTTTCCGGATAAAAATCGGATGGAGAATGTTAAGCTTGTAGCGGCTTTCAATGACGAAGAGAACCGGCCTTCGCGGGTACGGTATCAGCATCGATTCCTGGAATGTACGTTTTTCTCCGTTCATTGCTGGTTTGGTAGTACGATACTCGAAAAAGACACAACTAAATCCTCGGGAGAAAATCAGGCGATTGCTTGCTATGTCATAGACTTTCACATAATAGCCGCCAAGGTTGAGATCATCGATAGTTTTGTGCGGATTGCCGGCCCATCTGCCCTGTCGATAGATGTTGTCCAGAGTGATCGCCTGTTCGTTGGCGTCACCAGTCATAAAGAAATCCACACGCATGGTACTATCAATAAAATAATCATTGAAGTCTAAAGTCCGACCTATGGACTGTTGAATAGACTCTTCGGCAAAAACAGTCATGTCGGAAACAAAGCACACAAATACCAGTGTTTCAGCTGCGATCAGGACGTGCAAAATACTTATTCTTTTCATGTTTACCTCACTATGGTTCTGTCTTGGAAATCTAAACATAGTTTTCAACTCACCCATCTCCTCGATCGAGTCAGAGATTGCTTAAACGTTATAATAGCAGTGTCTTTCAAAAATATCAATAATTTCCGGTTGAGAAGGAAATCTTGGAGCAAGCCAAAGCAATTCCGTTTGACAGGTGGGCTTTCCATGAGTAATTTTATGTCTTAAGAACAGGAACAAATTAAGTCCCTGTTATCTCGCAAACTCAGGAGCCATGAAAGGGTAAATATCATGCAATCTATTCACCGCTCAAATCGTTACAGCCGTATCATAGTGCCATCTCT
>JARRRJ010000061.1:0-7789 GCA_037380865.1 Sedimentisphaerales bacterium | reverse complement strand
CCTGCAGGGTCGGCGCGTCTGTCCCCCCTATTCGCACAGAACAAGGCTGGCTCGAAATCTATCACGGTTTCAAAATGACGTCCACGGGACCCATCTATCGCATAGGGACAGCTATGCTGGATATCGATGATCCCACGAAAGTTATCGGGCGATGCCTGAGCCCGATTCTCTCGCCCCGAGTCGAGTACGAGCGTATAGGAGATGTAAGAAACGTAGTGTTCGCCAGCGGAGCCATCGTGGAAGACGATGGTGAAGTAAAAATATATTATGGTGCGGCCGACACTTCAATCTGTGTCGCGATTGCGCATATCGATGAGCTAATCGAATCCTGCTTCGAGAATGTCAATTCGGTGAACTTCGACTTTTGTCAGGTCACCTGTCCGTATCGTCTGAATCAGTAATATTTTTCCAGTCAGTTTTCTATCCGAACGTCTTTCCCGATTGGTCCACGTAGACATCGTTTCTTGCGCGTCTAATCAGCGCAGCGGCTTTGGGCACTTCATCGAGCGCAGGAACGCGGAAGACCCTGCTACACTTTCTACACCTGATACGCCTGTCCTGATTTGTATCGTCGAGCAGCCATGAACTGCTACATAGCGGACATTGTGCAATAATTCTCATACGTTTCGTTTGACGTTCTCGTGTTATCAGACTTCCAGTATTATTCAGAGCATAGTAATTTATCGTCTTATAAAAAGCCCTTTCATAAATGATTATTCAGAAAAGGACTGTCACAGAAAATTTACTTGTATTTATGGCTCATTTCGTGTAAAATACTATAATATTGGGGTTGTTTCATGAAAGATTCTGGGGCGGTTTCATGAAAAAGAGAATTTCATGCAAAACAATTAATTCTATCCTCCTTAACGGTGAGACTGTCTCGCCGGAGAGTGTGTGTCTTTTCACTTTTCCCGAAAGCTCTTTCATCTTCAACACTGACTCCGATTTAATTCCAGGCTCATCATTGTACACGAGAAAAGTGAAAATCACAAGAATACAGATGAACAGCTATTTGACCGAGGATTCTATTGATTTTTACGCTTGAAGAAATGCCTGCTGAAATGTGAAAGGCGGTACCCTTCAATTCGATTTTTTGTCTGTTAGATACCGAACGTGACGATGTTCTCTGCTGTTTCCCGGAAGTTTCGCAGCGACTCAAGCTCGCCTGTCCTCACCAATTCGCGAGCTTTCTCAATTAGTTCTGCATCCGTTTGAGAACTCTTCATCGCCATCTCGATCAACGACGAGTAATCTGTGTTTATCGACACATCCAGATCGTTATCGCTCAAAGCTCTCTTTGCTTTTGAAAACATTGATGACGCCCCTGTCAAGGGCTGATTGTTGTCTATTCTGTCAATCATATTATTCCTGTTTTATTTATTCTGCCCTATAACTTTTTTCGCAACTTCTTTCGAAAACTTTAGTCATTTTATTCGTTTCAGCAATATATTTTACATTAATCTGTTACGTTTATAACGTCTGTGCCACCTCGTAGCTTATATACTTGATGAACTCGAGCGGGCTAATCGCGGTTATACTTTCGTTCGAGTTATTTGCCAGCGAGCTTCTTGTCTCATTCAAATATTTCCTTATCCTTCTTTCCGTTACTTTATCCGAACTGTTCCATACCTGCTCGATCGCCCAGAGCAACTCGCCGCTCGTAAGGTCGATAAGTTTCAGTCTCAAGCCGACCGCCATGTGAGGATAAGGCTCAAATTCCGTAATCGTACCGATTAGTACTCCGTCGCATTTCAAAGTCTGCCTTACAGCCGCCATCTGCTCAAGCGTATAGGTTGTATCAGGCGCAAGTTGCAGGCTTTTCCATAATGCATCACGTTGGCGCACGATTGTTAAGCCAAAAACCTGTTTTTTCTGCAAAGACTGAAACAGCGCCTCAGTTATGTTGCTGCTCATTTGAGGATAGCTCGAATCATTTTGTAACTCGACAATCGCAATTCTTCCCATGCTCGAGAGGTCCTTACGGGGATTTTGATAATAGAACTCTGCGCGCTCCCTGACAATTCCTGTGCTCCTGCAGCCGCACGCTGCAAGCAGTATGAAAAACATGCACGTTACTATTTTTATGTATCTTAGATTTTCCATATCATTTCTTGGCTGAAGCTACCGCCTGGCCTACTGCGTTCGAGCGCGTTGTCTCCGTAATCGCATCGGCACCAAGAACTTTCATGATTTTCAGAAGTGCCTGCAATTGGGCCGTCTGGGCGCTTCGCATTTCCTCGCGGAAACCCAGTACGTCAGCTTTCCAGTTATTTAGCTCGACACGCATGTCAACGAGGACCTGATTGGCTTCGCTCAGCTCCTTTTGCGTTTGTGCCAATCTGCTTTCGATATCAGTAACCTGCTCCTGCAACTGCTGGTTCCTTGCACTGAGATTCTTATTCTGCTGTCTGAGCATACTCGCTTCTTCGGAAAGTGTGGCATATTTGTCAGAGAGCTCTATCGCCGATTCCACGACCGTAGTGTTCTTCGGAGTTGCTCCCTGAAATCTCTGGGCGAAAGCATCACTTTGCCACGGCTGGGGAAGGTCCGGTCTTGCCTGCAATTCTTCGGGCTCATTTTGAAGCGCACAGCCTGACAAGATAATTATTGCACTCGCGAGTATTAAGAGACAAAGTTTCGTTTTGTTCTGCATTGCTTTTCGCTCCTTATTTTACTAATCATTTAATTCCATGTTTATGACTGTTGCGACGAACGCGACGTAATATATTCGCCGCGAATGTCTATGTGTTTTCCGCATGAGCAGACAACCTGAATAACTACGCAGCTTTCACTATTTTCTATTATTCTCGCCTGCGGTGATTTTGCAGCAATACTAATTTGTTGTGCCGATTTATGCCCAGTCTGAGGAAAACCAAGCTGATACTTTCCTTCTATACTTACCTCGTTTCCCTTTAAGATTCTTCCTGTGGTCTGTGTCATGATAAATCTCAGCCTTTCTATATGCCTTAGTTCAGGCGCGATAATCTATTTTCGTGTCACCTGCTTCATCGATATGCAGCGATTCGTCGATAATGCCTGACCTGGTTTCATCATTATTTTCTCTTTCTTGCTGTTCTTGCTTCCTGTGTTCCAATTGCCGCCTCCGTCTTCTTTGCTCACGTCTCCTGGTGGGAGTTAAACCTGTAATGGTCTGCAGGCTATCCACCGGTCTTATCATGTTCGAATCATAATTTTCCATCTTTATACTGCCTCAATTTAACTGATAAATTAAATAGAGCGCTCGCGTGCAGCTGACTAACCCGGGATTCGGTTATTTTCAGGACTTCCGCGATCTGTTTCATAGTCAGGTTCTCATGATAATAGAGCAGAACCACTCTTCGAGGCTTTTCAGGCAATTGCTGTATGGCCCTGGTCAGATTGCAGATCAGCTCCTGCTTCTCGATTCTCTCTTCCGGTGAACTTGCATGGTTCGCTTCAAGGAGATCTCCCAACGCAGGTGAGTCCTCAGAACTGTTGTCAAGCGAAACGAAATGCTGAGCACGTCCCTTTTCCAGCATTTGGTAAAGCTCTTCGATACTTATACCAAGCTCTTCAGCGAGTTTCTCATCTGTCGGTGCTGAACCGGTCTGTTCCATAATTTCCCTGCTAATTTCCTGCGCATCCTTTATCCTGCTGCTGATAGCCGCAGGCACAAAAGTCCAGCCCCTCAACTCGTCAAGTACGGCGCCTTTTATCCTGATATACGCATAAGTTTTGAACTCAACGCCCCTGGAGGGATCGAAGTCTCGTGCGGCTCGAACCAGGCCGACTGTACCTGCTGATACCATATCCTCGAACGAAAGAGGAGGCTTGAGATAGCTTACAACCTGTCTGACTATTTTACTTACCATAGGCAGGAAATTGATTATTCGCTCGTTCTCAAGAGTGCCAGCGGCAGATTCTCTTTCGTTAGCGTAGGCGCGCAGAGCGACACTTCCCGGATATTTTTGCCTTTCTTCGATTGTATGTCCAGTTATTGATGTCACTTAAGTTGTCTGCCTGACCTTTCTTTTGCCCTTCGTGAGTTTTCAGTGTCCCTTATTTCCTCTGCCTGCTTTGTCACCATTGCGTCTATGAGGATCATGTTTACAAGCCTTATGGCAACGTTGGCCGCAATGTACGCAAGTACGGCGCCTGTGATCGCTCTCTTGCAGCAGACAAATGGCGATAAACCGCTCAGCAACGTCACTATGCTCAAGCTGAAAAAGCAAATAACGGCAACATTCATAGCTGCTCTTCTTACGTTTATAGGCATATTAATTTCCCTTTCTAAGCCAGTGCAAGCTCATGCTCGTTATTCTCTGCTGTCTCCGACTGTTGGAGTGTTATCGTATCAATAGGCTCGACGTTTGTCCCGAGAATTACTTCATCGTAAGCTATAACAGACAGAAGCGGAACTGTTCGCGACAACATTTGCGCCAGAGGCGAGCGTATGCGCGAGTCGCAAAGCAAAACAACCTTATCCCTTCCTTCGTCCATTGCCTTTTTCCATGCCTGCGCGATTTTTCGGCTCACATCCATTGCCATTTCCGTAGGCATGGAAAGCCTAAGCGAATCTCCTTCCTGCTGCAAAGTCGATGTCATGTTATGTTCGAGCGGCGGGTCAAGAGTTATAGCAAGAATGTCGTCATTATCATTTTTGTACTGTTCAGTAATCGTCCTGCTGAGTCTCTTGCGCACCAATTCAGTTAGAACAGCCGCGTTTTTTGTTTTCCCTGCGTTTTCTCCCAGCGATTCAAGCACAGAAGTCAATTCGCGGATCGGTATACCATCTTTGATGAGATTCTTTAGAACCCGTTGAAGCAGACCGATGGGTACGTCCTTGTCAGGGCCTATTACCTCACCGACAAGGGAAGGCTGAGTCTTGCGAAGCCTCTCAACAAGAAGCTGTACATCCTCGCGTGTCAGCAAATCATCACAATGTTTTCTGAGCGTCTCCGACAAGTGTGTGATAAATACTGATTCCGGGTCAATTACAGTATAGCCACTAAGCTCTGCCTTCTCTTTATTAGTCGGCGTCACCCATATCGCAGGCAAACCATAAACTGGCTCAGTCGTTTTCAGCCCGTCTATTTTCCTTTGCACTGTTCCCGGGTCCATTGCAAGAAACATATCAGGTTCCAGACGACCAGTCGCGACAGGAAGCTCAGCAATTCTTATCTCGTAAGTGGAAGGTTCGAGGTTTATATTGTCGCGCAGGCGTATAAGCGGAATAATAATTCCAAGCTGTTGAGCAAATTTCCTTCGCAGCGCACCGATCCTGTCATAAATCGAACTGCCCTTGCGTGGATCAACCATACCGATCAGCCTTATACCGACTTGCACAGACACCCTGTCTATGTCGAGCAGGTCCTCGATAGGCTGCTTTTCAGTCCTGACCTGTGTTTCTGTTTTCTGCGTGTCTTTTGTACTTTCTTCGGTACGCGAAATCGTTCGGCCAATCAAAGCAGTTCCCGTCCCTAACAAAATGAATGGCATTTTGGGCAGACCCGGAACCAGAGCCATCGCCGCCATGATGACAGACGCTATTATCAAAGGCTGACTTGACCGGAGGAACTGCTTCGACAAATCCTGTCCAACGCTGAAGCGAGATGAAATTTTCGTAACAAGAAAACCCGAGCTTACCGCGATAATTACCGAAGGAATCTGGCTTACGAGACCGTCACCAATTGACAGGATGGAGTATGTCTTAATCGCACCTGTGATATCCATCCCTCGTGAATAACCCATAGCTATTCCGCCGATAATGTTCACGGCGGTTATAATCAAACCGGCTTTTGCATCGCCGCGTATAAATTTGCTTGCGCCGTCCATGGCGCCGTAAAACTCACTTTCCTTGACAATTTTCGCTCTGCGCTCATTTGCCTGAGTTTCAGTGATTGTGCCGGCGTTAAGGTCTGCGTCAATCGCCATTTGTTTGCCCGGCATCGCATCGAGAGTAAATCGTGCGGAGACTTCGCTGATCCGTTCTGCGCCTTTTGTAATAACAATGAACTGAATAACCACGAGTATCAGGAAAATTACAAGACCAACGACAAAGCTTCCGCCGGCAACAAAGCCGCCAAAAGTCTCTATGATTCTTCCGGCATCACCCTGTAACAGGATTAATCTTGTTGACGCTACGTTAAGTGACAATCGAAACAGAGTTACGAAAAGCAGTAGAGATGGAAACGTAGACAGCTCGAGCGCTTCCCTCGACGAAAGAGTTACAATAAGAACTGCAATGGCAAGAGAAATGCTGCAAGCCAGCAGCATATCCAGCACAGGCGTAGGCAAGGGAATAATTAAAGTTGCAAGAACAGCAACCAGGCCAAAAGCCAGCACAAAATTGCTGTATGAGCCGAAAGGAACGTTCGTAGAATTTGTTTTATGGGTATTCGCCATTACATTTCCTTGCCTGTCTTACAACTAATTGTTCTCTTCCACAGAAGCTTCGAGCCCGATAATTTGTTTGATTTTGACTGCAAAGCAGTCGTCTACGACTACGATGCTTCCTGTTGCAAATTTGCTGCCGCTCAGGTACAAGTCGACCGGCTCATCGAGAGCTTTATCCAGTCTTATCACTGAACCCGGCGCAAGCTGCAATAACCTGCGAACGGGAATACTCGTTTCGCCGATCGTAACTGTTACGGAAACATTCATATCAAGCAAAATATCGATACTTCCTCCCGGACCTTTAACATTCGCGTCGATTGCTTCGGAAAATTCTGCTTCCTGAGCGTTCTTTTTATTGTTCTTCTTTTCTTCAGCTTTTTCAGCAGTTGCTGTTTGTGCCATATTTTCGTGTTCCTTTAATTATTGCTAAAACTCCGTCGCTGTAACAGTAACAGCATATTGATTTTCTAATTTGCCGGGCAGGCCGAAAGCAACGCTGCGTCCTTCGACTATCAGCTCAACAGGCTCGTTAATTTGTTTGCCGAGAACAATTATGTCACCAGCCTGCAAATTCATCATCTCCTCGAAACTGAGCTCGCTGCTCGCAAGCTGTGCTTTTACGCAAACAGGCGTCAAGCCTAAATGCTCGGTTATAATTCTTTGGAGGTCATGCAACGAAGATTCTTCCTGCGAGTATTTATTTATCCCTGTTACAGCTTCCAGCTTGTTGCAGGGTATTAAGAACCACGCGTGCGAATTGTTGTCAGAGTCTGTCTTCTTCACCGAAAAAGAAATCCTGAACATTTCCTCTGAAGCATTCAGCTTAATCGGCAACTGTCCCGAAACAACGTTCGCTGACGGACTGTAGTCACATTCTGCATGAGCGTTGGCAAGTGTTTTAACAAGGGCAAACGCCAAATCATACAAGAGCGACTCTTCAAGCTGTGTTAATCCCCGATTCGAATTTTCATTTGAGTCAGAATCGCCAAGCAATTGTTTCGCCCAGAAGAGAGCCGTCTGCTCGGGAATTGTAAGAAAGCCGAATTCCTTTCCGGAACCGGATCCGAAGGCCAAATAGTAGTCTTTTTTATCACCTTCGTTAGCCGAATCACAAAATTCATGCGCATAATGTTGAGACGCAGACGTAATTTCCACTTCAAATTGACTTCTGCATAAAACAGTAAATTTCTCGGCCAATACAGCTGCAACTTTTTCTGTGAATGTTTCGAGCTTTGCAAGCTGGTCTCTATCGAAGCAATGCGGCTCGTACCAGTTAATCTCAGCACACTCTACCTCTGCTTCATCCCTCTTTGACGCGGAACCGACCGCTCTTAGCAATTGTCGAATCTTTTCTTTACTCATACTTCGTTTATTGAACCGGAAATTCTCTTATTAAGATTTGTTTGATCGGCGG
>JARRRJ010000060.1:0-8595 GCA_037380865.1 Sedimentisphaerales bacterium | reverse complement strand
TAATATAATATATACTTAACTTAATTTTGCAAAACTCAATTTAATAACATTTGTTCAGGAGGTTTAAAAATGTTAACTGCACGTAAGATATTATTGGTCGGTACAGTTGTTTCTCTTAGTCTGGCAATTTTAGCTGTTGCACAGAATAATACAACAGCAGGCAGAAGAGGCGGCACGAGAGGAGCAAGACGCAGCGGCGCAGCTTCTGCATTAGTCTCAGCGGAAATCCTGCCAGACAGACAAGTCACTTTTCGTATTTCCGCACCACAGGCAAACAATGTCAGGTTCACCAGTTCCGACATTTTTAATCTCGGCCCAAAAGCGCAGATGACAAAAAACGATAGCGGCGTTTGGGAGACAACTGTCGGTCCGCTCGAACCAGGCGCCTATCGCTACAACTTTAGTGTGGACGGCGTATCAACAACAGATCCGCAAAGTCCTTTGATTAGCGAATCGAATACACATGTTCAAAGCCTGATATATGTCCCCGGTTCGGATTTAATGGACACAAAAAATGTGCCCCATGGAGCTGTTGCTGAAATTACATATTACTCTACAGCCTTAAGCAAATTTCGACGCATGCATGTTTACACGCCACCGGGATACGAAGCAAATCAGGAAAAATATCCAATCTTCTACCTTCTGCATGGCGCCATGGACAACGACGACGCCTGGACCTCAGTCGGTCGCGCAGGTTTCATACTGGACAACATGATTGCGGCAGATAAAGTAAAACCTATGGTCGTAGTTATGCCGGCCGGACACACATCAGCTAATAACTCCATGGGAGGACTCATGCGAGGCCCGATGTAATGCCTTATGCAGAGTCGCATTATCGCGTCCTTACTGACCGGGCACATCAGGCTATTGCCGGTCTTTCGATGGGTGGAGCGCAAACTCTCAATGTAGCGTTCGCGCACATGGACAGATTCGCTTATATCGGCGTTTTCAGTTCCGGAATTTTCAGGGGAGCAGATGTCTGGGAACAAAGCCGTCTAACAACTCTCGATAATGCTGACCTCAAGAAAGGCTTGAAGTTGATATGGTTCAGTACTGGAGTAGATGACAGTCTGATGTCTAATACACGCTCGACTGTAGAAATGCTGAAAAAACATGAATTTGATGTTGTATTTAAGGAAAGTCCCGGAGCACACACATGGATCAACTGGCGGAACTATCTGATTGAATTTGCACCGCAGTTGTTTCAATAGAGTTATAAGTAACTAAAATTGATTTCGCATTTTTCTGTTAATTTTAGCGTGCTTTAGTTCAAATTTCCTTTGGTGCTATTGCGTTATCAATCATAACTTTTATGATAAAAGGAGTTTTTATGAAGCGTAGAGATTTTCTTAAGCAAAGCACAATTGCCGCTGGCCTGGTGAGTTCTTCCGGATTACTTTCACCTCTCAAGGCAAGTGAAAGCAATACACAGAAACCATCCCAAACTTCAGACCAAATTTCTGGATCAACAAGCCATGCAAAGATTGAGACCCGTTCAGCTGAATATCTTAGCCGTGTACAAAAGGATGAATTATTACCTAAGCCGCCGGTGTTCACAGAAGCACCTGCTAATGTAAAAATTAAGCCGATGCCGCTTGAGGAAAGGATCAGGCGGAAGATTGTACCGCAGAAGGGATTTTGCAGTATCACTCCTGGTGGAGATGTTCTCATTTCTGGCAATGGATCAGTAAACATCGAACTGGCATGTGATCCTTACACTGAACAGATTCCTTTCAGTCACGAAAGTCTGTTTGTGCCGCACAGTAGACCTTTCGAGGCGCCTAAAATTGCAGAAATTTTGCCGCAGGTACGACAAATGCTGCTGGATGGAAAATATCACGAAGCTGCACAATTCGCTTACAACGAATGGCATAAGAGTTCAATGACTCAGCAGAGAGGTGGATTTGGTGGAAACGCGAGGTACTCGATGCGTCTGGATTTTCCGAAAACTGAGTCGATTAAGGATTATCTTCGCACAGTTGATTTTGAGAGCACCGAGATAAAGGTTCACTGGATGGACGAACAAGGCGAGTGGGTTCGTCGGATATTCACGTCGCGGCCTGACAATGTTGTGGTTCAATGGCTCATTGCTCCGAAAGGACAGTCGGTTAATGTTCGCATTACAGTTTCTTCAGGCGGTGGAGGGATACGCGGCGGAAGAAGCAGTCGCGGCATGAGAGGAGGAATGCGAGGTGGGTCGGGAATGCGTGGAAGAGGAGGTGGACAAAACAATGTCCAGCAGGACTTCAATGAGCAATGGCTGATTTTAAAGGGCATTTTGGATCCCTCGGTGAGCAATAGCGGTTATGCCGGCGTGACTCGCGTAGTTCGCGACGGCGGCTCAGCAAGTATGGATGGCGACAGTCTTGTCATCGAGAATGCGTCGTCTGTAATGCTTCTCACACGCATCGAGCATTTTACCGACTATAGCGAGGAGCAGGTCGAAGCGACGCGGCTTGCAGTGGAACAACTCAAGCCGGACTATGAGATATTACTGGAGCGTGCCCGAAAAGTCCAGTCGGAGATGCTCAACCGCGTCACGGTGGATTTCGGTGGAGCCTCGGAATATGCAATGTCTTGCGAAGAACTTTTCTCTGCCCAGAGATCGAGTTCAGGCTATTCGGCTGCTTTTCTTGAAAAGTTATTCGACATGTGCCGCTACTGGTTCATCATTACCAGCGGCAAGTATCGCAGCGTGTCGGCTTTGACAAACATAAATATCAATTTGCAGATCGCACCCATGGCTTTGGGCTATCATCGCGAAGGCGAGGAAGCCTATTTTAACTGGATTGAGAGCCTTGTCCCGGACTTCCGTACCAACGCAAAGAACGTTTATGGATTTCGAGGCACACTTTATCCCATCGCTCCGAGCAAAGATTCAGGTGTCGCTACCCAATTCGATCACTCTGGTACAGAAGCGACTGGTGAAACATGGCCGCATCCTTATTGGCTTGCCGCCGGAGGCTGGTGTGTGCGTCCGTTCTGGGACCACTATCTTGTAACTGGAGACATGGATTTCCTGCGCAATCATGTTGTGCCGGCTTATAAGGATTTGGCGTTGTTTTACGAGGATTTCCTGACTGTCACTGACAAAAACGGGAAGTACATCTTCGTCCCATCCTTCTCGCCGGAGAACAATCCAGGCAGCCTGAATCCTTCGTGCATGATGGTGATTAACGCGAACATGGACATTGCGGTATGCAGGGAAGTATTATCCAATTTGGTCGAAGCTTGTGAGCTGCTTGGTATCGAATCTGGTAATTTATCGAAGTGGAAAGAGATGATTGCAAAATTACCTCCCTATCTGCTCGAACCTGATGGTACACTGAAGGAATGGGCATGGCCGACACTGGGAGAGCGTTATGTTCATCGTCATGTCTCTCATCTCTACGGAGCCTGGCCAGGTGATGAAATTGATCCTGATCGCACGCCGCAATTGGCGAAGTCTGCACTAATGGCCGACAGGAGGCGCGTACCGGAAAGGTTAGCCGCCCATAGCCGCTGTCATCGTGCACTGGTGGGAGCACGGCTCAAAGACCGCTATATGGTGGACAGTGAATTGCGGCAACTGGTTGAAGAAGGCCTCGTAGGTACGACTTTCCGATGTTCTCATGATCCCTACTCCGGTATTATGCCAGACGCGCAAGGCGGGATTCCCACAATCATGATGGAAATGCTAGCCTACTCACGCCCAGGTGTGATTGAGGTACTTCCAGCTCTTCCTCCATCGCTGATTAAGGGATCTATAAACGGGATGCTTCTCCGCACTTTTGCGAGACTCAATAAATTAGCCTGGGATATGGAAGCTCGGACAGTGGGCCTGACGGTTACTTCACAGAAGAAACAGAACGTCACATTAATTGCTCGATATGGAATCGAAGAGATCACCGGACCTTCCGATGTTTTAGCGTCAAAACCACAGCCGAACTCGGCTGCCTGTGACTTACAATTACCTGAAAGAAAACCAGTGGAAATCCACTTGAAGATTGGCTTACGAAATACGCTTGAATGGGTCAATTGGGTCGCTTGATGATCAAAATAAAAACAAAAGAAGAAATTCGGATTAGATTCCGATGCTCTTATGACAATTTTAGATGAGGAATTTATGAAACGTAGAAATTTTCTTAAGACAAGCATAGTCGCTACTGGTATAGCAGCTTCTTCAGAGTTGATACGACCGCTCAAGGCAGGAGAAGATCGTGCACGGAAACAAGCCCAGACTTCCGCTCAGGTATCAGAGTCGACTGGAGCGGCACAGGTAGACAATCGTCCGCCTGAATTTCTTCGCCGTGAGCAAGCGGCGCCATACTTGCCCAAGCCACCGATGCCCGCGAAATCATATCAAGTCTCACCGATGCCGTTAGCCGAACGGATCAAGCGTAAAATTGTGCCGCAGCATGGTTTTTGCAGTATCGCGCCTGGCAATCTGGCTAGTGAGAGTCTCATCTCCGGCAATGGAACTATGAATATCGAATTGATGGGCGATCCCTATTCGGAACAAATCCTTTTCCACCATGAAAGTTTGCTTTTGCCATGGAAGCGACCTTTAGAAGCTCCAAAGGTCGCAGACATATTTCCGCAAGTGCGTCAAATGGTCCTGGAAGGCAGACATCGCGAAGCAATGACTCTTGCGCTCGAGCACATGAATGAAAGTTCCATCATGCAGAATACCGAACCTCACCGCACCATACCGGCATTTTTGATGCAGCTTGATTTTACGAAAACCGAGTCAGTTAAGAACTATCTACGCACTGTCAATTTCGAGAACAGTGAGATAAAGGTCATCTGGACTGACGAGCACGGCGATTGGCTTCGTCAAACTTTAACTTCCCGGCCAGACAATGTTGTGAGCCAACGACTTAGCGCTCCGTCTGGCCAGTCAGTGAATGTTAAAATCTCTTTGCAGAAGTCCCCGGAATGGAATATGAGTTCTGGCACAACCTGGGGAAGCCACCCAGCCTGGGGAGTATCCAAAGGTCCCGAAGTTTGCAAAGTTCAACATGATTTTAATACAGAATATTTCATTTACAAATGTCATCTGGATCCATCTGTGGACAATAGCGGCTATGCCGGAGTGACACGTGTCGTACGTAACGGTGGCTCGGCTCGGATGGATCAGGACAATTTGGTCATCGAAAATGCTTCTTCAGTGATGTTGCTCACTCGCATTGAATATTTCAACGACTATAGCGATGACAAGGTCGAAGCTCTCTGGGAGGAAGTAGAAAAAATCACACCGGACTATGAGGTTATTATGGAAAGCCATCGCAAGATCCAGTCGGAAATGCTCAATCGCGTCACAGTGGATTTCGGTGGCGCTTCCCAATACGGCATGTCTGTCGAAGAACTTTTAGCCGATCAGCGGACAAGACCGGACTATTCGCCTGCTTTGCTGGAGAAGGTATTCGAAATGGGCCGCCATTGGTTTATTCTCACCAGCGGTAAATATACTAACATCCCATCTGAAACCAATTTTACTATTGATATGCAGCCACTTGATTTGGAGCCGATTGACCGCCGACGTGGAGAAGAAGTACGGCCGGCGGGACCAGGTCTTCTGCAAACCGCTGGTGCAGTGCAAGGCAACCTACACGAAGGTTTGGAAGCCTACTTTAATTGGATTGAGAGTCTGGCTTCGGACTGCCGAACCAATGCAAAGAATATCTTCGGATTCCGCGGCACATCATATCCTCTCTGGCCGCAAAAAGAAATGGGTGTTAAGTATTATTATTCAAGCAACTCCACTATAGGTGGCTTTTGGCCCTTCTGGATTTCCGCCGGAGGCTTGGTTTATCGCCCATTCTGGGATTATTACTTAGCTACAGGCGATCAGAATTTTCTACGTAATCGCATCGTACCGGCATATAAAGAATTAGCTCTTTTTTATGAGGATTTCCTTACGAACACTGATAAGGATGGAAATTACATTTTCCTACCTTCCTTCTCACCTGAGAACACACCCGGCAGCACAGATCCGTCGGGACCTATATTGGTCAATGCGACAATGGATATCGCGGTGTGCAGGGAAGTACTGACTAACTTGATCCAGTCTTGTGAGCTTCTTGGCATTGAAACCGACAGTGTGCAGAAATGGAAAACTATGCTTGCCAAGATGCCGCCTTATCTGCTCGAACCGGATGCTACCCTGAAGGAAGGGGCCTGGCCAACTCTGCAAGAACACTATGCCCATCGGCATGTCTCTCATCTCTATGGCGCTTGGCCGGGCGACGAAATCGATCCGGACCGCACGCCGCAACTGGCTCAGGCTGCGGAGATTGCAAATCGGAGACGCACATTCGATGTGAAGTCCACTGCGATCGCAGGTGAAACTCTGCCTGCTTATGCACGCTGCCATCGAGCTTTGGCTGGAGCACGTCTCAAAGACAAGACAATCGTGGATGTCCAACTACGACAATTGATTGAGCAGGGCTATGTCAGCACTGCACTCCGCTGTTCGCGTGATCCTTATGCCGGACCTGTATCGGATGCGCAAGGCGGAATTCCTGCGATTATTATGGAGATGCTGGCCTATTCGCGTCCAGGTGTTATTGAAGTGCTTCCTGCTCTTCCTCCATCGCTTGTGAATGGATCGATTAATGGAATGTTGACACGTACGTTTGCAAGAATCAACAAGCTGGCCTGGGACATGGAAACTCGGATAGTGGACATAACGATAACCTCAGTAAAAAACCAGAACGTCACATTGGTTGCCCGGTATGGGATAGAGAAGGTTACAGCCTCCGCCGGCGTATTGGTGACGACACCCAGGTTGGGTATAGCTAACTGCGACCTGCACTTACCTGAAGGAAAGCCGGTAGAAATCCATTTGGAGCTTGGCCGGCATGAACCATTTGATTGGGCCGCACAGGTAACTTACTAAATCCTGAACGAACAAGAATGTGAATATAAGTTTGCACAAAATCTCGAATCGGGCATAATAATCAGAAGTGAATTTTTTTGTGAACGATGGCATGATTACAGGAAGTTGAATATAATGTCTTGTTGGATTCACAGAAGACTAAGCGCAGTATGTCGATTAAGTTATCGTGCAATGCCAATCACGTGCAATTTAAAATTATATTTACATAATCTTTTTTCACAAATCGTATCAGTTAATCAATCTTGAATGGTATAAGGAACTGCAACTTGCTAGCAAGCATAATAGATAGCTAAGTTTGCAGTATAACTCATGAGAAACCACCTTAGTGCCGGGCAACCTTGCCGGATGGTATGAGAAGCTAGTGCTGTGAAGTCTCATGCTACTTGATTTATAATTATTTTAAAGTCAAATTTCGGCAATGATTTTTGTCACCATTTTGTCTCCATATGGATATAAACTTATGAATTCTGTTAATGCCCTGTCTCAATTCTTAGCATAGCAAAAAATGCTTATTTTTAAAATATTTACTGTAATTTTAGGACTTGTTGTCCTCATCATATCATAGACATACTCGTGCAGGCGTGAAAAAATGAGTTTTTTGGTAATCGGATTAGTGTCCTAAAATTGTGAAAATTTTTTTATTAATATGCATTTTTCGAACATAGCTTGGGTTTCCATGTTCTTACAAAATACCAATTATTACATACCTGGAGTCAAAATGGTGACACGAATTCACTAAAGAATTTTCATCTTTGGCATTCATGGTAATAATAGGATAAACGAACTATAATTACTTGGACAAATCTGAGAAGGTCATAAATGAAGCGAAAGCTAATAGGTAATTCTAACGCATATTGTCTTAAGTTCTTAACTCGTCTAATGACATTTGAGGGCATATTTACTCCTTGAGATCCTAGCTGTTTCAATTTCAGGAGTTGTTGAGTCATGTTGATTATACCAGGTTACGGTTTTCGAAATACCGTCAACAATAGATGTTTTTGGAAAATATTCTAACAGTTGCATAGCTTTGGATATATCTGCCTTGAAGCGGATTACCTCGCCTGTTCGATTCTTCTTGATGAGTAGACGACTGGAGTTCCCAATTTGTTCAATAATCATTTTAGCAACATCGACTATTCGAACACCTTTACCTGTGGTAATGTTGAACACATTACTCTTTGCTCTTTGAAATCTTTGGATGCACCGCTTTATGCCGTCAACAGTATCATCAATATAGGTGAAATCCAATATCTTATCCTCACCATATACTGTCAAGTTCCGACCTTCTCCGGCATATTTTATGAAAAGCGGAATCACCCTGTCACTATCATCGTACATGCCGTATACATTTGAGAACCGGCATATGATGCAATCCATTCCATAACATCTATGATATACCTGAACTAATGCTTCTCCGCTGAGTTTGAATGCAGTATAGGGGCTTTCACAACAAGAAATATCAACTTCGTCCTCTCTTCTGTAATCCTTTCCGGAATTTCCATAGACTTCGTGGCTTGAAGCAAAGATGAATTGGTTAATGCTGTTTAACCGGCAGTACTCGAGGATGTTGTAGGTCATCTGGATATTTTCAAAAGCAAGATCCGGAACAAGAACAAGATCAAACAGACGTGCATTGGCTGCCAGGTGGATAACGTCTTATTGAAGGTTCTAATCTTAGTATCAGTGAGGCTTTGGCTAAATTCGATGTTCCTCGG
>JARRRJ010000059.1:0-7803 GCA_037380865.1 Sedimentisphaerales bacterium | reverse complement strand
TTAAGAAGATACTCTCCCGGCTGAGAAAGGATTCCGGCGATAAAGACGTTATTAGAATCGAGGGTCCCTGGGGCTCGTTCGGGCGCTTGCTTGTTTCGCATATATCAGAAAAGACTGGTCGCCCTGTGCTGTACGTTTGTCCGCATATAGATGATGCAGATAAGGCTTTGGATGACATAAACACATTTCTCACGTTCCGATACCAGGGCAGCGAGCATCGAGACACGAATCACCAATCACGAGACACGGCCCGGGTCGAGCTTTTGAGCGCATGGGAAGGTGAGGAGGATTTGGCTGATGCTACCGATGAAATCCGTGCTGAAAGGCTGCGGCTTGTTTCACATCTGGGCAGGGGAAACTTTATAATCCCTTCATCCATACAAGCTATTTGTCAGCCTGTGCCGGATCCGAAAGAAATTGAAGAAAGCAGCCTGGCGCTGGAGTTAAATAAGCAGCTTTCACCCGAAGATACTGTTCGATGGCTGGTCGATAACGGTTTCGAACGCACCGATAGAATCGACCTGCCGGGCCAGTTTGCCCAGCGAGGCGGAATCATCGACATTTATGCACCGCTTGCTGAAAGGGAAACAAATGATCAGAACAGTGACGCAGACGGTATTGATGCAATCCGGATTGAATTTTTCGGTGACACGATAGAGAGCATCCGCAGGATTAATCTCGATACTCAGCGTTCGAGCAGTGAGATCGAAAACATAAAAATAGTCTCTGCGATTTGTGGAGCAAAAAGCGAGCAGAGAGAACTCTTTCTCAATATCCTGCCCAAAGATACTATAATAGTTTTCGAGGAGCCTAATGACATAGAGGAAGTCGCAAAAGTATTTTTGAGCAGAGCTGAAAACCCTGAGAGGCTTTACAGCTGGGAAAATATTTACAACGCCGCCGCGAATTTCACGCAGGTTCAAATTTGCAGGTTCGCGACAACCAATCCTGAAGAGTTTCTCAAAGTCGATATAAAAAGTGTCCAGCAGTACCAGCACAAGGCGACCTCAATCTGGGCGGGACACAAGGCAGCGCTCGAAGATTTAGTGACGGAAGCACGACAGGGAAAGAATGTTCTGTTCTTCTGCGAAAGCGCGGCGGAACAGCAACGTGTCACGGAAATTCTCAGGGAAATCACCGAAGAAATTCCGGAAAAGTTCAGCCTGTTACTGGGATTCGTTCACCAGGGTTTTGTGATAAACTCCATAAAGACGATTGTTATAAGCCACCATGAATTGTTCGGACAATATACATTGCGCCAGAGGCGCAGACCAGCGCGGGCGACCACGCCTGTGGACACTCTCAGCGACTTGCAGAAAGGTGATTATGTAGTTCATGCTTCTTATGGTATCGGAAAATTTCTCGGAATAGAATCTATCGAAGAAAAGACCGAGACGGGGAAAGTCGGAATAAGTGAATATCTTACAATCGAGTATGCCAACAATGTCAAAATCCAGGTTTCAGTACGCAATATCGCGCTGGTTCAAAAATTTATCGGTACAAGCCCGACGCGCCCCGCCTTGAGTAAGGTTGGCTCGAAAAGGTGGCTCAGGCAAAAAGAAAAAGTCACGCACTCGGTCCAGGACCTTGCGGCGGAGATGCTCGAAGTTCAGGCAAAGCGTCAGGCCGCGGGAGGAATCGCTTTCGCAAAAGACTCCCAATGGCAGGTCGAATTCGAGGAGTCCTTCCCCTTCCAGGAAACTCCCGACCAGACTACAGCGGCTGAGCAAATCAAAAGAGATATGCAGCAGTCAATCGTCATGGACAGGTTGCTTTGCGGCGATGTGGGTTACGGCAAAACTGAGCTTGCCATGCGTGCGGCGTTCAAGGCAGTCGAAAATGGAAAACAGGTCGCTGTGCTTGCTCCAACAACTGTCTTAAGTGTCCAGCACGGCAGAACATTTACCGAAAGATTTGCGGATTTTCCCGTTTGGATTGAAGTTTTGAATCGCTTCAAAACAACAAAGGGAGCAAAGGAAATAATCGCAGAGACAAAAGCGGGTAAGGTCGACATTTTAATCGGCACGCATCGCCTTCTGAGCGGTGACATAGGCTTTAAGGATTTGGGGCTTTTGATAATCGACGAAGAGCAGAGATTCGGAGTAAACCACAAGGAAAAACTCAAGCGGCTGCGCGTCAATGTAGATATTCTAACGATGACCGCGACACCTATTCCGAGGACTCTGCACATGTCACTGCTCGGCCTTCGTGACATCAGTTCGCTCGGCACGCCGCCATTGGATCGAAGAAGCATTGTCACAAATGTTACAGCGTATAACGACCAGCTTATCGCCAGGTCAATATATAAGGAGCTTAATCGACAGGGACAGGTCTTTTTTCTGCACAACAGAGTTAAGAGCATCGACAGGAGAGCTTGGGAAATTCATAAACTTGTCCCCGAAGCGAAATTTGGAATTGCTCACGGCCAGATGAGCAAAGCTGAGCTCGAAAAAGCAATGATAAATTTTGTAACGGGGAAAATCGATGTGCTGGTCTGCACGACCATCATCGAGTCGGGTCTGGACATTCCCAACGCAAACACAATTATCATCGACGACGCAGACAGGTTCGGACTTGCAGAGCTTCACCAGCTTCGAGGCAGAGTCGGAAGGTACAAGTACAGAGCTTACGCTTACATGCTCCTTCCCAAGACGCGGCCCATCACACCTTTAGCCGCAAAGCGTCTCAAAGCAATCGAAGAATACTCACACCTCGGCGCTGGTTTCAGAATTGCACTGCGCGACCTCGAAATCCGAGGAGCTGGCAACATCCTTGGTCCCGAGCAGTCGGGGCATATCCAAACCGTGGGATACCAGATGTATTGCGAGCTTCTGGCTGATGCAGTGAAAAAACTTAAAAACGAGCCTGTCGAGCCGATACCGAGAGCAGTCATCGACGTTGGAATAGCGACTTATATACCGAAAAATTACATCCCGATTGACAGGCAGCGAATGGAAATCTATCGCAAAATTGCTGTAACAAGAAACGCTCAAGACCTCGGGCAAATCCGCGATGAACTTGCCGACGTTTATGGTCCCGTCCCTGATGAGGTAAATTTACTGCTTGAATTGGCACATCTGCGAATCATGGCAAGCAGACACAACATAAAAAGCATAATCACATCGGGACAGAATCTGGTTTTCTCATTCGAAAATAATTTCAGCAAATCCGACCAGAAAATATTTGAAAATGTATCGGGAAAAATTAGAATACATGATGAGAAAAGAGTCTATTTGCAGTTGCCGAAGAATTATTTCGAATCGAATACGATTATGACTGTATTGAGAAAAATGCTGGGAGAGAAAAAGTGAGCGATGAAAATAATTCGGAAACCCGAAAAAAGCTATCGACATTAATATCAGTTTCAGTTATCGCAGGTATTTTAGGAATTTCAGTTTTACTAATCAGGTCTAATTTTTATCGTCCGTGGTGGAGCGAATATGTCGGTCGCAATCTCGAATTACTATTCGGTATAATCGGCTTGATTGCAGGTTATTTAGCCATTAAAAGAATCTATGGACGAAAAGCATACTTGACATTAGGTGTAATTATTCTTTTTGTCTTTTTTCAGGTACTCCTCAATTTTCTTTTAAGTCCTTATGGAAATCCTCGTTCCTGGCAACCTATTCTTTATGGATGGATTGGTTGGGCAAGTATAGCCTGTTTAATATGTTTGCTTATTTACCCTGCGATAAACAGAATGAACAGATGGGTGTTTGGAATTATGGGTACGTTCAAGAGTGACATATTTGCTTATTCCGGACTTGCTGCAGGATTATTTCTTTGTGGTATATGGCTGTCTGAAACCTCCGGGCCAATACAAATCGTAGGCGGAATGGGATGCAGCTTGCATTTAGAAAAACTCGGCAATGCCATATCAATTTATTCAAAGGATAATAATGGAAAATACCCTGATCCGAATAGATGGTGTGATTTGCTCCTGAAAGATGGAGACATAGTAAAAAATGACTTTATATGTCCCGAAGTCAAGTTTCACTGGAAGCGTCAGTTTTTACCTTTGCCCATTCCAATCAATCGAAAATCCTACTATGCAATAAATCCGAACTGCGAACCTAATTCTCCTCCTAATACAGTTTTATTATTTGAAACAAAAGGCGGCTGGAACAAATCCGGAGGTCCGGAACTTTTAACGACCGAAAATCACAGAGGATTATGCCATGTTTTGTTAAATAATGGCAGAGTAGAACGTATTCACAAACCAGAACAAATCGCAGCCTTAAACTGGAACAGAGACGGAAAATGAAGGAAACTGAAAGAAGCTCTTTATTATTAAAACCAAAGATTTCAAAGCTGACACTCATCTCATTATTATTTGGTGTTTCAGGCTTGCTGTAATGTTGTTGAAAATGGCTTTTATCGCTCGCGGCGGAGTGTGTGCAAACTCTCGCAAAGCAAACGATGCAACATACTTTTCAGTGGCGGCTACGTCCAATTTATCGGTACCAGACAACTCGCTGATTTGAAGTGGGAATAAGTATTTTCACCCTAAGATTCATGGAAAGTCCGAAAGTATTTCTGCCGAAATGACGATATAAGCAAAAAGTCTTATATTGTCAAATTGAAAGGGACTGTCATGAGTAAAGCGTGTAGAGTTGTTTTGTTTTTAAGTTTCTTGTTTTTGTCTATTGTCGGTACCGGATGTCAGGATTCGAGAAGATTTGCAGTCGCTGGCAAAAGCGGCACTTTGGGATTCGGAGGCGAACTCACGGTTGGACTGGCTACTGACATCAACGCTCGCGTCGGCATGAACGGGCTGGATTTTGACTTCGATGACCAGGAAATCGAAGATGTTACTTATAAGGTCGGAGTTGACTTATCCTCGATCTCAGCTCTTGTTGACTGGCATATTTTCGACGACAACTTCCACCTGACCGGCGGCTTTATCAATATGAATAACGAATTCAATTTAGATGCCAGGCCATCCCACTCCGTGGAAATTGGAGATACGATATACTCACCTTCGGACATAGGCACTTTAACGGGCAAAGCTGAAATCGACGGCTTATCTCCCTACTTAGGCGTCGGCTGGGGTAATCCTATGCAGAGCAATAGAAGATGGGGATTTACCCTGGATTTAGGAGTGGCTTTCACCGATTCGCCTGATGTTTCGCTGAACTCGACCGGAATAGTCTCACAAGCAGACCTGTCAAAGGAAAGGCAGAAAATAGAGGATGATTTGGACTTTATCAGGATTTACCCGGTTATCTCTTTAGGATTGTTTATCAGATTCTAAATTACCTTGTATTTCCCGAATCATATGTTAAGATAAGTCAATAGTTTATTCAGCTTTATATCACTCAGGTATATCATAATGAGCTTTTGATGCTAAAGTATTTTATTAACATAGTATTGTTATTATTGTTGGCCGCAGGCTGTCAAAAGCCCACTGAGGCTGTATTGACCAACGGCCAGTTGACACAAATTACCACTTCAGGCGCTGTTCAGCTTGTCAATTCCAAAGGCGAGCCTGTTTTAATGATCGACGGTCAGGAAATAGATTCGGATGATATAATTGATGAGCCGGCACAGCTGAAAGATTTGTATATGATTCCCGGGCAGTACCTCGAAATTATAGCCCAGAGTATGGACTTCGAGGAGTTCAAGGAAAAAATAAAAGATCCTCTGACAATAATTCTTGAAAACAAAATCAGGTATATTCTCATGTATAACAGCGCGAAGAAACAGTTCAAGGACAGGCTGGACGAATCTCTGGATAAGGCTGTGGAAAGCGAAATGAGGAGATTCTACCTGCAGTTCGGCGGTGACAGGGCTAAAGCGGACCTGGCAATAGAGCAGAAATGGATTGATATCGAGAGCTATAAAAAACTTATCAGGAAAGAAATCTTAGAGCAATGGTATCTGAGCTCGCAAGAAACCTCGGGCGGTTTCATTACATACCGGGAGTTGAAGAGACAATATGATAGCATGAAAGACGAGTTTTTTGCTGTGACCGGGATGATAGAATTCCGACTGATCGATATCCAGCCGGCAAAATTGAAGATACCTGATCCGAACATGGATCGCGCCCAATACTCAGAAGAATTAGCAACTGAAATATTCGTCCGATTGAAGTCGGGAGAAGACTTTGCAGAGCTGGCAACACAATATTCAAGCGGACCCAAGAAGCAATTCGGCGGCTTGTGGGACCCGATGAATCCCGAGTCACTCGCTGAACCTTACGATGCGATAGCAAAGGCCGCACAGAATATGAATCCGGGTGATATTTCAGAACCGATAAAAGCTGGTGCGCACATTTTTATTGTCAAGCTTGAAGATAAACGAAAAGCAGGATATGAGCCTTTTGAGAATGTTCAGCAGCAGGTCCGACTGGCCTTAATTAGCAAACAGAACACAAGCGATGCGCTAAACAAGCTTGAAGAATATGTAGACCAGCAGATGAAGCTTGACGAAACGAATTCTTTCATCGATTTCTGTCTCGAAAAAATTTACAGAGAAAGTACTCGAGAGGAAAAATGATCATAGCGCACGGCATCGACCTTGTTGATTTTCCCCGAATAGAAGAAATGATAAATCGCCATAAGGAGCGTTTTATCAACAGGATTTTCACAGCGGCAGAGCAGGCATACGCCGATTCCAACAAGAACCGAATTGAAAAATACGCGGGCCGCTTCGCTGCAAAGGAAGCAATTCTGAAACTTATGGGTACCGGCTGGAGGGGAAAAATTGCATGGACGGATATTGAAGTAATAAACAACCCGAGCGGTCAGCCGCATGTAAACCTGTACGGAGAAGTGAAAAAAATAGCAGAAAATATCGCCATCACACAAATCAGCATCAGCATTACCCACACCGCAAACTTTGCTATAGCTTCAGCTGTAGCTCTCGCAGGAGAGAATGACGGAATTTGACACGTTTCGATTCGACATAAAATAAGTAAAATTAAGACCACTCTGCGATTTCTTAAAAAGCAAGTTCCTTTTTATTTTATAAATTTGTATTGGCGTTTTAATTTCTCAAACATGAATCGCGATTGATAAAAAAGGCAAAAAAGATATACTGTAAATATGCCAAACATGAATAAGAAGTTTGATTGTATTGTTATTGGTGGAGGCCACGCCGGAGCTGAAGCTGCGCATGCCGCCGCGAGGATCGGTGCGAAAACCTGCCTTATAACAATAAGCAAAGATACAATCGCAAAGATGAGCTGCAATCCTGCAATCGGAGGGCTTGCGAAGGGCCAAATTGCACGCGAAGTAGATGCGCTGGGCGGATTAATGGGCCTCGCAACTGATGCGACTGGAATTCAATTTCGCCTGCTCAACCGCTCCAAAGGTCCCGCGGTGCAGGCTCCCCGCGCACAGACTGATAAATATAAATACAAAGACTATATTCGAGTCATGCTCGAGCAAACGCCAAACTTAACGATTGTAGAAACGATGGCGGAGGAGATTATCACGGAGAACAATATAGTCAGAGGTGTGAAGTGCAGCAATGAAGAGACGTACTATGCTCCGGCCGTTATCCTGACAACAGGCACATTTCTTCGAGGCTTAATGCATATCGGAACCGAACAATTTGCAGGAGGCAGACTCAACGAGCCTGCTTCCAACAAACTCTCGGACAGTCTGCGGCGAATCGGACTTGAACTGGGGAGATTGAAAACAGGTACGCCCGCCAGACTTGACGGCGCAACAGTTGACTTCGATAGAACTGAAATTCAAAATGGTGACGAAAGTCCTGTGCCTTTTTCCTTTATGACAGAAAAAATAACGCAACCGCAAATCCCCTGCTGGATCACTTTTACGAACGAAAATATCCATA
>JARRRJ010000058.1:0-12734 GCA_037380865.1 Sedimentisphaerales bacterium | reverse complement strand
ACCATAGGCGAGCCGTTAGCCGGCGAAAAGATGTTCGACGTTGTCATCATCAGAATATGAGTTTCAGCCTGAGCTTCCACACTCAACGGCAAATGCACAGCCAT
Organism: Sedimentisphaerales bacterium; assembly: GCA_037380865.1. Classification (GTDB taxonomy): domain Bacteria; phylum Planctomycetota; class Phycisphaerae; order Sedimentisphaerales; family Anaerobacaceae; genus JAFGPS01. Next base: position 12,630 of record JARRRJ010000058.1, on the reverse strand, counting down.
CTGGTCACCGTCAAAGTCTGCATTGAAGCCTTTGCACGCCAAAGGATGGAGCATAATCGCATTACCTTCGACCAACACCGGCTCAAAAGCCTGGATACCCATCCTGTGAAGCGTAGGCGCACGGTTCAGTAAAACCGGATGCTGATGAATCACTTCTTCGAGAATGTCCCAAACCTGCTCATCGCGTCTTTCAATCATTCTCTTGGCACTCTTGATCGTATCGGCGAGTCCGTGCTGTTTCAGTTTCTTGATAATAAACGGCTGATACAGCTCAAGCGCGATTTTCTTCGGAAGGCCGCACTGATACAGTTGCAGCTCAGGACCGACTACAATTACTGAACGAGCGGAATAATCCACTCGCTTTCCGAGAAGGTTTTCACGAAATCTTCCCTGCTTGCCTTTTATCATATCCGTAAGCGACTTCAGAGGCCTGTTATTGCTTCCCAGAACGGAGCGTCTGCAGCGACCGTTATCAAGTAGCGAATCTACTGCCTGCTGAAGCATGCGTTTTTCATTACGGATAATAACCTCAGGAGCATTAAGGTCCATGAGCTTTTTCAACCGGTTGTTTCTATTTATTATTCTTCGATAAAGGTCGTTCAAGTCACTCGTCGCAAAGTTGTCTCTCTCCAGCAATACGAGCGGTCTTAAATCCGGCGGAATTACTGGTATGACTTCAAGTACCATCCACTGCGCCTTGTTGCTGCTGTTCCTGATTTGGTTGATGATCTTCAGACGTTTTGTTAAGTCTTTTATTTTTTGTTTGCTGTTCGTCTTAATAATAGCGTCTCTGAGCTCGACCGCTATCTCATCGAGCTGGAGATTTTCCAGCAGGGACCTTATTGCTTCTGCTCCCATAGACGCTTTGAATGATTTTCCATATTTATTCGACGCATCCCTGAACTCCTCTTCGCTGAGAAGCTGGCCGATTTTCAAAGGACTTTGGCCCGGATCAGTTACAACGTACTCCTGAAAATAGATTATCTTCTCCAAATCCGCGGACTTCATCGCAAGCAGATTGCCCAGGCGGTTCGGAATAGCCTTGAAAAACCATATGTGCACAACGGGCGCAGCAAGATTGATATGACCCATTCGTTTTCTTCGCACGCGGCTGTGCGTCACCTTAACGCCGCACCTGTCGCAAATAATACCTTTGAACTTAGTGCCTTTGTATTTTCCGCACGCGCATTCCCAGTCGCGCTCGGGTCCGAAGATTCTTTCGCAAAACAACCCGTCTTTTTCCGGCCGGTAAGTACGATAGTTGATTGTTTCCGGTTTTCGCACTTCGCCGAAAGACCAGCTTCGAATGTCATTTGGGCTGGCCAAAGAAATCTTGACCGACCCGTAATCATTTATGCGGTCGTATATACTTCCTAACATTTAATGCCCCTTACCTGTGACAATTGATAGATGGAAAATTAATTTTCCTTTAGAGAGCCGCATTGCCAAGGCGCTTCTTCTCAAGTTGAATATTAAGTCCCAGCCCTCTTATTTCGTTACATAAAACGTCAAAAGACAGAGGAGTTCCCGCTTCGAGAGTGTTCTGTCCCTTAACCATTGATTCGTAAATTTTAGTTCGTCCTTCCACGTCGTCGCTTTTTACAGTCAGCATCTCCTGGAGAGTATAAGCGGCGCCATATCCTTCGAGCGCCCAGACTTCCATTTCACCGAATCTCTGACCGCCTGTTCTGGCTTTTCCACCCAGCGGCTGCTGCGTAATTAAGCTGTAAGGTCCCGTCGCTCTTGCATGAATCTTATCATCGACAAGGTGATGCAGTTTCATCATGTAGATATAACCTATAGTCGCGCACTGGTCGAACGGTTCACCTGTCCTGCCGTCATATAACTGGGCTTTCAGCGTATTGGGTATATCCACAAAAAACTCACTTTCCGGCGGAACCTGCTTATTTTGTTCAAGCTCTATTTTCCTGTTACTCATGCGTTCGTTAGCTTCAGCGGTCAACCTCTGAATATCTTCTTCTGTAGCACCGTCAAAAACGGGTGTGACCGCATTGAAGCCGAGAACTTTGGCGACCCAACCGAGATGTGTCTCAAGTATCTGCCCAACATTCATTCTGCTTGGAACGCCAAGCGGATTCAAGAGTATATCGAGACTTTTCCCGTCTTCGAGGAAAGGCATATCCTCTTCGGGCATTATTTTGGCAATAACGCCTTTATTTCCATGACGACCGGCCATTTTGTCGCCGATTGACAACGTCCTCTTAATTGCGACATAGATTTTTACCATTTGGAGGACGCCGCTCGGCAATTCGTCACCGTGCTTCAAATTGGCAATCCGTTGTTTTTCCTCGTCCTGTAGAGCAGTAATTTTTGCCCAGAACTTCTCTATAATCTTCTGTACCTGCTCTCTCGCTGCCGCAGGTTTTACCCAGTCTATACTGAAGTTTTCTATTTGTTCGTAGATCACTTCCTCGTCCTGGCTTGCGCCAACCTTCTGGCGTGTCGAAGGATCGATGATATTGACTTCGACTTTTTCATGCACAGTATCAATCATTTGCCTGAATACCATGCATTCTTTTGATTTCATCTGCTTTTCATATTCCTTGATCTGTGCTGCCAGAGCTTTCTTCTGCTCATCGGTTCCGGCACCGCGTCTCGTAAAGCGTTCCGTTTTGATTACTACGCCTTCGTATCCGCTTGGCAATTCGAGAGAATCGTTTTTCACATCTTCGCCTGCGCGACCGAAAATTGCATGGAGCAGCTTTTCTTCGGGAGTCAGTTCAGTTTTGCTCTTCGGCACTACTTTACCGACAAGGATGTCACCGGGACACACCCTTGTCCCTTCACGTATGACTCCGTGCTCGTCCAGATTTCGCAGCGCTCTTTCACTCACATTAGGTATATCGCGAGTAAATTCTTCTTTTCCAAGCCTCGTCTCACGAACTTCAGCGGTGAATTCGTCAATATGAATACTTGTAAAGCTGTCGTCTTTGCAGAGTCTCTCGCTGACGATAATTGCATCTTCGAAATTGTAACCGTCAAAAGAAACGAATCCCACAAGCACATTTTTGCCGAGTGACAGCACGCCGTTGGATGTGCCGCCTCCGTCTGCTATAATCTGACCCGCCTTGACCTTCTGGCCTAAATGCACGACAGGCTTTTGATTCAGACAGGTTCTTTCGTTAAGACCGACAAACTTCTCGAGAGCGTACTCGTCCGTGTGATTTATTACTATTCTTGTAGCGTCGACTGCGGTAACTGTGCCGGAATTTTCCGCGCGTACCGCCATACTCGAATTCTTGCCGACTTCACCTTCCATACCTGTACCGACCAGTGGGGGCTCGGTCTCCAGTAATGGAACAGCCTGTCTCTGCATGTTCGAGCCCATCAGAGCCCGGTTTGCGTCATCATGCTCAAGGAATGGTATTAACGATGCCGAGACACCCACAATCTGCTTGGGCGAAATATCGACATAATCAACTTCCTCCCTGGAAACGTGCGCCAGCTCACCGGCTTTTCTCGCGAGAATCAATCCTTCGTCAAGCTCACCTGTATCAGCGTTAGCAACACTTGGCGGTGCAAATATCGCTCTCATTTCCTCATCGGCGCGCAAGTAGTCGACTTCTCCGGTAAGTTTGCCGTTTTTAACTTTTTTGTAAGGCGTAAGAAGAAATCCGTACTCGTCGATGGAAGAGAATATTGCCAGCGACGCAATCAGGCCTATGTTCGTGCCTTCAGGTGTTTCAATCGGGCATATTCTGCCATAGTGGCTTATATGTACATCGCGAACTTCGAAGCCGGCACGTCTTCTGTTCAGACCTCCGGGTCCAAGCGCCGAAAGTCGTCTTTCATGTGTTAGCTGGCTCAAAGCGTTCGTCTGGTCGACCACCTGACTGAGTTCGCCGCGGCCGAAGAAGTAATTTATGCTGCTTGAAACACTCTTCGAATTTATCAGGTCTGCGATGTGCACAGGTGTATCGGAATCTCTCTTCATGCTCATGCGTTCCTGCACGGTTCTACGCAGCTTCAAAAGCCCTTTTCTGATCTCATCAGCCGCAAGCTCGTCAATCGTGCGCAGTCTTCTATTGCCAAGGTGGTCGATGTCATCGACTTCGCCTTTGTCGTTACGCAGAGCTACGATATATCTCATCGTATTAAGGAAGTCTTCGGGACGAAGTGTCATCTCTTCCTCATCTATCGACTGGTTGAATTTACGATTCAGCCTGAACCTTCCTACCTTGCCCAAACGATAACGATTGGAATCGTAAAATTTTTCAGCGAAAAAGTCATTGGCCTTTTCTTCGTTCGGCGGATTTCCCGGTCTCAATCTCATGTAGAACTTCAGAAGAGCCTGTTTGTGACTCTGGCAGTCATCTTCGGCAAGCGTGTTCAAAATAATGGAATCGCGTACGTTCTGAATTACTTCGACAGTTACCTCCGAACCCGAGGACTTTTTGCTTTTTGCTTTCTTCTTTGCGCTCTTCTCGGGCGTTTCTTCGAATGCATCCTGAATCGTGGAGACTTTATCACTGATCTGCTCTCCGGCATCGACTATGATTTCTCCGGATTCTTTATCGACAATAGGTTCCACAGCCCACATTGTGGGTGTCAGCTTGCTTACCGGTACTTTCTCTGTCTCATAGAACAACCGCAGAATATCCTGAGTGGTTCCATAAGCAGGATCCATCGCTCTGAGGAAAACAGTCGCAGGAATCTTGCTCGATTGGTCAATTCGGACAACGAGATAATCCTTATTGGTAACACTGATTTCTATCCAGCTTCCTCTTTCAGGTATGACTCTGCCGCCATGGAGAACTCTGTCGCCTTCTTTGCTCTCTATTAGAAAATCCACACCGGGACTGCGATGCAACTGATTTACTATCACGCGCATTGCTCCATTGATGATAAATTCTCCGCCGCCGATCATTACGGGGATTTCCCCCAGATATATCGCCTGCTCAGCCAGGTCTTCCCCTTCTTTTGAGCGCAGTCTGCACGCTATCTTCAATGGATAGCCGTAAGTCAGACGCAACTGACGACATTGAGTAGGAGTATAATGCGGCTTCTCGAGCTCATAAGAGAGATATTCCAAGACCATTTTCTTGTCATAACTCTCTATCGGAAATGTCTCCAGAAAAAGCGCTTCGAGCCCGATAGGTTTTCTCTTAGTCGGCGCAATGTCTCTTTGCAGGAACAGATCGAAACTCTTGTTCTGTATAGCTACCAAATTTGGAATTTCTACCGCATCATGGACTTTGCCAAAACTGCGAACTGGTTGTCCGGCGTTAGTCTCACGCATTATCATTCTCCAAAACTAATTGTACCAATCGTTTTTCAAAATAAGAACATGTGGCCTTCAAGCTTTTCCACATTCTAAAACGACAGGCTTATTTGCCCGCTCCCATTTATGTCAGCTCAACTACCGCGCCGACAGCTTCGAGCTGCTTCTGTAAGGTTTCTGCGTCTTCTTTGCTTACACCTTCTTTTACTGGCTTGGGAAGGTTGTCAACAAGATCTTTTGCTTCCTTCAAGCCCAGGCCGGTAATCGCCTTCACTTCTTTAATAACCTGAATCTTCTTGTCTCCGAACTCCTTGAGAACCACGTTAAAGCTGGTTTTTTCAGCAGCTTCTTCGCCTCCCGCAGCCTGAGCTGCAGGTCCTGCCATAACAACAGCACCACCCGCTGCGGGCTCGATACCATGTTCCTCCTTGAGATAATCGCCCAGTTCTTTTGCCTGCATGAGCGTCAGGGAAACAATAGCGTCGCCGAGCTTCTTAATTTCACTGTTCCACTTTTTTGAAGAGCCTTCTTCTTTTGTCTTCGCTTCTGTTACTTCTTTAGTTTCTTCTGCCATTTCTATAAACTCCTGTAATTTACGCCTGCTGGTAGCCGAAACTCCGTCGTTTCGTTTAACCCTTCATTTAAGAATCGGGACAGCCATTCAGGCAGTTTCATATTCGATCTCTAAGCGGCCTGCTTTTCCTGACCTTCGGCGATTTTCTCTATGCAGCCTGCGATTTTACCTGCAGGAGCACCTATGATAGCCGCGATTCTCCTGCCAACAGATTGCGAAAGCATAACAACTTCGCCCAGCAGCTCAGTTCTGGTCGGCATACTTGCAAGCGCTTCTGCGCCTTTGGCATCCAGCGCCGAACCATCAAGAAAGGCTCCCTTTACTTCTATTACCGGAACCTTCTTGGTCCATTCAGCCATCTCTTTAGCGACATCAACTATGCTGTCACTACCGTAGGCAATAGCACAGGGACCGCTGAACAACGAAGCAGCGACATCCATTTGTTTGCTATGCAAAGCTTTTTTAAACAGTGAGTTCTTTACTACGGTTAACTTGATGCCTTTGTTCTTGAGTTCACCGCGCATCAGGTTATTATCTATGCCGCCTATACCTTTCAGGCTTACTATCAGGAACTCTGTTGCATTGTTGTCGGTAATCTTCTTTTCCAGTTCCGACTGCAACAACTCTTTCACATATTTGCTCATATTCGCTTCTCGTAATGCTTAATTGATACTCGATGATTAATTGTTACACGTTAACAAGAACGCCCGGACTCATGGTCGCTGATATACTCATTTTTTTGATATATGTGCCTTTGGCAGCAACCGGCTTTATTCTCTTGACATAAGAGACAAAAGCTTCGATGTTGTCTACGAGTTTCCTGGTTTCAAAACTTTGCTTTCCTACGACAATATGTACATTGCCGCCGGAATCGTTTCTAAATTCTACCTTGCCTGCGGTAAATTCAGCTACAGCCGTCGCCACGTCGTTTGTTACAGTCCCGTTTTTCGGTGAAGGCATTTTTCCCTGCGGGCCGAGAACTCTTCCTAACTTGCCGACTTTTCCCATAACTTTTGGCGAAGCTATGGCAACGTCGAAATCCATCCATCCGTCTGTTACTTTCTTAATCAGGTCGTCAGAACCGGCTTCAACAGCTCCGGCCTTCTTAGCCGCTTCCGCGTCCACATCGTCACAGAACGCGACAACTCTCTTCTGCTTGCCGATTCCGTGAGGCAACGATATGGATCCGCGAACGAGCTGGTCAGCCTGTTTCGGATCTATACCCAAATGGACTACACATTCAACGCTCTGATCAAATTTCGCTGAACTAAACGACTTAATTTTTTCCACAGCATCGGACAGATTCAAGGTTTCTTTACCGGTTTGCTGTGCTTCACTCTTATACCTTTTGCTTCTTGTTCGCATTTCTTATTTCTCGTACAGCTTGACTATATCTTGCTTATTCACTTTCACTGATTTCAATTCCCATACTCCGTGCCGTTCCTCTGATTAATTGCTCGGCATTTTCAATATCATAGGCATTCAAATCATTGAACTTCGTTTCTGCAATCTGGCGTAATTGCGCAGATGTAATCTTGCCAACTTTTTCCTTATTTGGCACGCCGCTACCCTTAGCGACTTCCGCCGCTTGCTTTAACAGAACCGCCGCCGGCGGGCTTTTCACCTCAAACGTAAAACTCTTGTCTTTGAATACTGTTATCACAACCGGGACTATTGTGCCGTTCAATGCTTTCGTACGCTCGTTGAACTGCGATATAAACTGCCCGATATTTACGCCGTGCTGACCCAAGGCCGGGCCAATAGGCGGCGCCGGAGTCGCTTGGCCTCCCGGGGCCTGCAACTTAATTTTAACTGCTATTTCTTTGGCCATTAATCACCTTCAATTCTTACTTATACTGGTTTGAATTTTTTAAACACCCACCCCTCAGATTTTTTCTATTTCAGTATCTATCGAATCCACAACACCCTCGAAATTCTCAAAGGCCCCTTCGCGAATTCTTATCATGTCACCTTTTTTGAACTCGACCTTAATGCTCGGTGTCTCCTCAGGTTTCTCTGCTTCCAGAAGCATCTTCGCTACATCAGTATCACGCATTGGAGTCGGAATTCCGTCTGTCCCTATGAAATCGCCAACTCCCGTAGTACCTTTAATCATGAACCATGCTTTTTCCGGAACCCTTCCGTCTTCGGTCGGCTCCATCTCCATAAACACATAGCCCGGGTATAACTTGCGATTATGAACTGTTTGCTTGTTGCCGCGAATACGCTTAATGCGCTCGACTGGAACCTCGATTCTGCCTATAATGTCAGTCAGACCCTCTCTTTCGACCTTTTGTATAAGCGCATCTTTAACCTGAGTTTCTTTATTTGCTGCAACTCGTAATACATACCACTGCATATTTACACCATAAATATCCGATTTGATTCCGTGATATTACTTGAGGAGCCACCCAAAGAATGTCTGAAAGCCGAGATCTGTAGTTCCAAGAAGTATCGCCATACAAACTACAACGATGATTACAACCAGCGTCGAGACAGCGATTTCCTGTCTGCTCGACCAGCTTACTTTTTTCATTTCACCCTCTGCGGAGATCATGAAGTCTGCGGTCTTGCGCCCGTTGACCAGCAAAAAAATCAAAAAAGCCAGCACAATAAAGATACCGACGGGAACAAGGGTTTCAACCCACATATTCAAATCCCGCGCCTGCAACTGCTGGTAGAGCTTCCAACATCCCAAAGCTGCTAATATCGCCAGACCAAACGCGCTGAAAAGCCTCGTGTTTTTGCCCTGGCCGGGTTTGTATATATCGAAAACCATTCTAACTCCAAATTAATAGAGATTTATGCAAAATTTAAATTATGCTCACATTGTCATAAAAACAGGTCAGAAGGGAATCGAACCCCCAACCTTCGGTTTTGGAGACCGACGCTCTGCCAAATTGAGCTACTGACCTGTAATACAGCTCATAGAATTATCTGTCAAATTACTTGCGTCGTATTTTATGGACAGTTCGTTCACGCTCCGTTTTACAGAATTTACGAAGCTCCAATTTCGGTGTACCTTCTGCAACACTTACACTCGTGCGATAATTCCTGCTCTTGCATTGACTGCATTCAAGCCAGACGTACTCTCTTTTACTCTTTCTCTTTGCCATAATACTCGTTCCCAGCAGGCAGGTTAACTTTATTTAACGCACTTGTCTTTATCATAATACGCGCCCGGATGAAACGGGTCGATTTAAGCATCCCAGCTTTATATATAGTTGCCAGTACCTGTGAGTTAAAATCCGTTCTTTAAGCAATAATCTTGGTCACTACGCCTGCGCCAACTGTTCTGCCTCCTTCGCGAATTGCAAAACGAAGGCCTTCTTCCATAGCGATAGGAGCTATGATCTCAACTTCCATCGTTATGTAATCACCAGGCATGCACATTTCAGCGCTCTTTCCTTCTTTACTCTTGAGAGAAAGAACAGCGCCGGTGACATCTGTAGTTCTGAAATAGAACTGCGGCTTATAACCTGCAAAGAACGGTGTATGACGTCCTCCCTCTTCTTTAGTCAGCACGTAGACTTCTGCATCGAATTTCGTATGCGGTGTAATACTTCCGGGAGCAGCTATTACTTGGCCTCGCTCCAGTTCCTTCTTCTCTACGCCTCTCAAGAGCACACCAATATTATCGCCGGCGTGACCTTCGTCGAGGGTTTTGTTGAACATTTCAACGCCCGTAACAACTGTCTTGCGAATATCCTTGGAAAGTCCAACGATCTCGATTTCTTCGCCTGTGCGGATTTTTCCGCGATCTACACGACCGGTACCTACTGTACCGCGACCTTTAATGCTGAAAACATCTTCAACAGGCATAAGGAAAGGCTTGTCAATTTCGCGAACCGGAACAGGTATATAGGAATCCATTGCGTCGAGTAATTCGAGAATCGGCTTGCAGGCTGGATCGTCAATGCTTTCAGCTCTCATTGCAAGACTTGCTGAGCCGCGAATCAGAGGTGTCTCGTCACCCGGGAATTCATACTTATTCAAAAGGTCTCTGATTTCCAGTTCCACCAGGTCAAGCAATTCCGGATCATCGACCAGATCAACCTTGTTAAGAAAAACTACGATGGCAGGTACATTGACCTGTCGTGCAAGAATAATATGCTCGCGCGTCTGGGGCATCGGGCCATCAGCAGCACTGACAACCAGAATTGCACCATCCATTTGTGCTGCACCGGTAATCATGTTCTTGATATAGTCGGCATGACCTGGGCAATCGATATGCGCATAATGCCGATGTTCCGTTACGTACTCCACATGAGCTGTCGCAATTGTCAGAATCTTGGTAGCATCTCGTCTTCCCTGAGATTCAGATGCTTTTGCGATGTCATCATAGGATTTAAACTTCGAGAGACCCTTAAAATCCATGACTCGCGTCATCGCAGCCGTCAAAGTTGTCTTGCCATGATCCACATGCCCGATAGTTCCAACGTTAATATGTGGTTTTGTACGCTCAAATACTGCTTTTGCCATTTTAATATAAACCTCCAATGTGCTTGCCATATACCGGATAGATACACAGCTCGGTTACTGTTCTTCTAAGCCTTTCTTGTAATTATCTTCTTGATTATTATCGCTTAAAGCCAACATCTCTCAACTGCCGCTGTAAAATACGGCAACGATCAATGTCAAACGCTGCTTTTTGCATTCAGCTGCTGATGGGGCTTGAACCCATGACCTCGTCCTTACCAAGGACGCGCTCTACCACTGAGCTACAGCAGCAAATTATGATTCAATATACAAGATACCGCGTTATCATGATACACTTTAACACAGCACCCTGCACAAGTTATACACCAATTCTAAGTATATCTACCAATGAAAACTATGTAATTTATAAAAATTTTCGCATATGTGCAAATATAAAAAACACAAAAAATCTAATTTTTTTGTATTTTTTGTGTTTTTTCAGAAAAAATTACGAAAATCCCTATCTCGTACTTTGTTTACAAAGCACTACTTGTGACTTATAAATATTACTGCTTCAGGATGCTGAACGTTCGCTCTCACGTTATAAGAATATTGTCGAATTCCCTGCCGTCGTTCGGAGAAAGCGTGTTGTCGTATTGCTGGAACTTGACCCTTACGTCTGACAAATCTTCGCTGCCTGCCGCGGTTTTCGCCTGCTCTATTATCGTATCAAGAAGAAATGACTGGTTTGTGAAACTGCCGGATAGGTTCGTAATCCTCACCCAGTGAGTGCCGTCAATACTGAGAGATATTCCGTCGCCGTTGTAATGATCCATAAACTCCGAAGGAAGAGCCGTCGATTCGTCTGCAAGACGGCTGTGATCCAGCTTCAGCGTAATATTCGTCTTGCCTGTCAAATCCAGGTGCAAAATGGCTTCGTTCAGCGAATAAGAATAGTTCTCCCCGAAATCATCCATTCGCAGGCGGCCGTCAACGACCTGGATGCGGCCTTCATTGCTCGAATAGTACTCCCAGCCGGCTGAAGTATCCGGCATGCTTGAACTGAAATCCTGACTGTAAGGAATCTGCTGAACCGATGGCGAAGCTAAATCCCACCCAATGACATCCCATGCCGTCACGTCCGATACTGTAACATCGAGAAACTCACTTGACGCGATGGTCGGATCCATTACTCCGAAACCCAAGTTGTCTTTCCAGTGGCTGTTCTCGTAACCATCGCCAAAATTGACTCCGGTTGAGAAAGTCTCTATTACCGTAGCGCCTCCATCGATCGAGAAGAATTTGGCTCTGGTATCAGCTGTCCAATCTATATCTGCTCCTGCGCTTATGCTGTTGTTGGAGAATCTGTACAGGTCTAATGACGATATGTAAGTATACGCATTATCAGGCATCCCCGGAGTCTCATCAAGGAAATCAACGCCGCTTGTGAAACCCAAAGCATGGCCGATTTCATGTATAGCCGCTCCAACAAAATCGTAAGAGCCCGCTGCGATTCCGTCGCTTCTGTCAAAATCCCAGTTAAACTGACTATTGAAAGTTATAGTCGCATTGACGTTAGAACTGTCCGCAGACAAGAGGCCAAGAGCTTTCGCGTTTGCTGTAGTTATGCATATTGTGCTGTTATTGGCGTCTGAGTCGTTGTCAACATATGGTATAGGACTCTCTGAGCCATTGGGATTATTGCTTGTGCGGTTGATATAGACATTCAGGTCTGAACCTGTCGGCAGATTGCTGACGGCAATATTGTCGTTTATGCTTGTTCTATCACCAATCAAAGCATCATATATCTCAGAATAGGAGTTAGTCTGCAATGTGAAGCTGCTCTTTCCCAGGATTCCGGATGACAGCGATGTGAAATCAATATCAATATTCACGATGATATTGTCAGAAAACATAGCAGAAAGCAAATCCGCTGCCTGCTGGAACGCATCGATAGCCTGCTGAGACATTCCACTTGCCGCAACAAGATTAAATTGGAGCCCCTGGGCACTCAGCAACGCCGTCGCTGATTCCAGTGTCGGCTCAGACACAACCAGAGCAGTTTGTTCAATTACGGCTCCAGGTGCGGCTTCTTCGTAATCTGCAGGAATTTCAACCAGATTCGAGTTCTCAAGCAACGAATATCGAATAATCTGGTCGCTATTATCGGAAGCAAAAAGCTGGTCCGATCCTGAAGTAGCTCCTAAGAATCCGTCTCCCGACAGCAAAATACGCGGTTCCAGATTCTCAAAAACTACTGGTCTGGACGGGCGGAATTTGTCAAAATAGCTTTGTTTCAGCTTTCTTATGTGTTCAAATAATCCCAATAACCCACCTCGTATGGCAAGTGTGCTATCGTGCGATGTACAGCACACGTATATATTCAACCAGGAGC
>JARRRJ010000057.1:0-10936 GCA_037380865.1 Sedimentisphaerales bacterium | reverse complement strand
ATAGCAATTTTTGATGGCTGGCTCGATGGCTCGCTTACGCACACAACATCTGATAACAAGGAAATACAGGGAACAATTTTCTGTATTCTCCTCGTCTTGCTCTTAAGCGTAGCAGACCTGGAATTTGCGAGAATGGCATTCGGCAGGCAGCTAATAGTATTTGTGCCCGTTTCTGTAGTAACAATTATTCTCGCGGCTACAGGACGCTACTGGGCGCAGTTGATTGAATCCAGGCAGAGCGATTATTTGCTTATTTTGTTTAGTTTAGCTCTTTTAACAAGCATGCTGTTTCAATATTTGCGTTTCGGTATATCTTCTCTTCTCGCCAATTGCGGCGTCAATAGTTTTGCATTTCTCTATTTCGGAGTCCTGGGTTATTTTTGTATTGCAGTTCGCGTCGAATTCGGCCTTTGGCCGCTCCTCATGTACATATTTGTCGTAAAATGTACCGATATAGGTGCTTATACTGCCGGAAAACTCTTCGGCAAACACAAGTTTTCTCCCAATATCAGCCCGGGCAAAACCTGGGAGGGAATGGCAGGGGGAATTATATTCGCTACATTAGTTGCTCTTGGCTTTGCGGCGGCTTTTGGTATAATGACTTTGCCGATGGCAATAGTTTTCGGTGTAGGTTTTGCCTTTATCGGCCAGTTAGGCGATCTGGCAGAATCTCTGCTGAAACGCGACGCGCAGCAAAAGGATTCTGCGAACATAGTACCGTCCTTCGGCGGTATAATGGATATTATCGATTCGCCTTTAGTTGCGGCGCCGTTTGCGTATTTGTTTTTTATGTGGAGTTCCTGAAGTAAAGGAAAGTTTTGGAAACTACCATACAATTAGGACCGGCTCAGAAGCAGCTGGAATTATTTGGCCCGGGCGACAGTTACCTGCGAATATTAAGGCAGTCCCTAAATGTAAGAATTACCGCCCGTCAGGATAAAGTGACTATAACAGGCAGCCAGAAAGATGTGAATAAAGCCGCTGACGTCTTGAGGATATATCAGCTTTCGTTATACAGGAAGGTTCAGATCTTGCGGAAGAACCCTCCGAAGTTATTCCAGTCTATTCACACAGGAAAGCAGTAAAGCCAACAACCAAAGGTCAGAAAAAATACATTGAGACAATGCTTAACAACGACCTTACGTTTTGCATCGGTCCTGCCGGAACGGGAAAAACTTACCTTGCCGTGGCGATTGCAGTTTCCATGCTCAAGAAGAGACAGATAAGAAGAATTGTTCTTGCGCGACCTGCAGTAGAAGCAGGGGAAAAGCTCGGTTTCCTTCCCGGTGATATTCAGGCAAAGGTAAATCCTTATCTGCGTCCTTTATTCGATGCTCTCGAAGATATGATGGAATTTTCCCAGATGCGCAAGCTGATGGACCTTGACATAATCGAAATTATACCTCTTGCCTTTATGCGCGGCAGAACGCTGAACGAATCCGTTATTATCTGTGACGAAGCACAGAACACATCGGCAATGCAAATGCTGATGGTCTTGACAAGACTTGGGCAAGGTTCCAAAATGATAATAACAGGCGACATAACACAGATTGACCTGCCTGCCGGACAGAAGAGCGGGATGATCGAAGCAATCGAAATACTCCGCAGGATTAAGGGTATAGGTTACGTGAAATTGAGCCAGACGGATATTGTCAGGCATCGCCTGGTTCAAAATATCGTGCAGGCGTACAAGAAACGAACAGAAAAGAAATAATTAAAAGCCAGTTGGGAAGTAGTAGATGTCATTGCTGAAAAAAATAAGTCCCAGGCGAAGCAGAGTTCGCAAGAGTATATTCGCCGAACGTTTTTCACAGGTAGGCGGGCTTGCCAACACTGACAGTATAATTTCAATTTCGCTCCTGCTTCTTTTTATAGTCCTCTCTGTTTTTATTCTTTCCTACCAGCAGACGACCTGGCTTAAGATATTTCCGATAACTGTCATAGTGACTTTAATTTCGCTCGCCGCGGCATTATATATTTACAACTATCAAAAACGCATGCTGAAGAATCATGTAAGGGTCGTAATATTAATCGCGCTGTTTATACTCCTGCTTGCTTCGACGAAGTTTATGACATCCAAGCTGATCGGCCTGCAAAGCAAATACACGCCGCTTTCATGGGCGACGGGAACCGCGGTTATTGTCGCAATTATCCTTACAATCGCTTATGACCAGCGTTTCGCGATAGGGATGAGCGCGTTTTATTGTATTTTCGCGAGCTTGGCGGCGGAGCCTGCCGGTTCAGCCGGCGATTATCAATTGCTCAACATCGACCTTTTTTTGATTATGATGACAGGCGCCTTTACATGTACTCTGTCACTGAAAGAGATACGCACGCGAATTAAGCTGCTCCAGGTAAGTGCAATCGCTGCTGTCCTCGTATTTATCATGGCGCTTTGCGTCGAGTTATTTAATACGAACGTGCGTACTTCTGTCGCTCTTGTCAATGCAGGTCTGCATGCCGGTGTTACCATGGCAGTCGGCCTGCTCATTCAGAGCCTGCTTCCACTTATCGAGAAAGCGTTCCGAATTGTGACAAGCATGACGCTTCTGGACTATAGCGACGCGAACCAGCCTCTGCTGAAAAAACTCGCGATGGAAGCGCCCGGAACGTTCAGTCACAGCCTGCTGATAGGGTCCGTAGCAGAAGCGGCGGCGGAATCCATCGGCCGAAACGGCCTGCTGTGCCGTGTAGGTGCCTACTATCATGATATAGGTAAACTGAATAAGGCCGCATATTTTATAGAAAATGAAAGCGGCCTGGGAAGCAGGCATAAAGAGCTTTCACCGACGATGAGTCACCTCATTATTGTCGGTCATGTCAAAGACGGGATAGAGATGGCACGGGAATACGGCCTGCCCAACGTGTTGAGACAGTTTATAGAAACGCATCATGGAACAACTGTAATTGAACATTTTTACAACGAAGCGAAAAAACTAAGGGCCAGGAAAAGCAGGGGCAGACGTCTCCAGGACGGGCAATTCGACGAGTGCGACATGTCGCTGCGCGAGCTTAGTCAGATTGAAACGAGTATTTCGAAAACACTCGCGGCTCATTATCACAGCAGAATCGCGTATCCGAAACCGCCTGACGAACCGTTTGAAACCCTGCCGTTATCTCACTCTCAGAAGAGCTCTTAGTATGTTTACGATTATGGCTCCCTCCAAACAAGACCAGGACATAGAGATTCACATAACACGCAAATTCAGGGATATAAATGTCTCGCTTGCGAAGTTGAGAAAGCTGATTAAGGCTGTATGCAAACGTTTCGAAAGCAGCGAGAATACGAACATGGAAACCCCTTCGAACAGGTATGAAATCAGTGTTGCAGTAGTCGATGACAACGAGTTCCAGAAAATCAATTATGAGTTTCTGAACCGCAAATCAATTTCTGACTGCCTGAGTTTCGATTTGTCGGACAGCGGCGAACCCGATTCGCGAAAAACCTTCGAGCTGGTTATCAATGGCCAAATGGCTCTCAGGCAGGCTGCTCTGCGAGGTCACTCCGAAGAAGCGGAGCTCGCGCTCTACGTCACTCATGCTCTTCTGCACAATTTCGGATTCGATGATCGCGAGCCTGGAATAGCAGGGAGTATGCATGAGAAAGAAGATGAGATTTTGCATGAACTGGGCTACGGTCCCGTTTATAATAAACTTATGAGCTCCATTGAAAATAAGAAAACAAAGAAAGGGAAATACAAGAAGTGACAGGTACCGGCTGGGACATATTTTTCATTTGCCTGTTTGCGGGCGGGACGTTGTTTTTCTCCGTCAACGCTGTCGCACTGAGAACTTTTTCATACGCTAAGCTCCAGGAAGCATTTAAGAACACGAAAAAGAAGGATGTGTTCGAAGCTCTTGCAGCAGGAATTTCGGAGCGCGAGGAGGAGTTGATTCTTGCCTGCTGGCTCTACAGGCTTATTTTTAATATATTTATTTTACTTGCCCTGGTGGATATTTTTCTGAAATTGAATTTGTCGCATTTGTCGGTTGTATATTTTTTTGCGTTTATAATTTCACTGTTAATATTCTCCACCTTCAGCCTTGCAATACCTCATGCCTGGGCAAAATATTCAGGCGAGATAGTTCTGAGTCGGACGTACTGGCTGCTTAACTTTGCCGCTGTAATTGCTTCGCCCGCTCTTTACGTGTTCCGTCTCTATGACAGTTTTATACGCAGACTTTCAGGTGTGCCGGAGTCCACGCCGCAGGAAGAGCACGAGGAAAAACAGGAAGAATTCCTGACTGGTCTCGAGCAGCACAGGACCGAGGGAGTGCTCGACGAGGAAGAGCAGGAGATGATAGAGAATGTGTTGGAATTGAGCAACAGCAGTGCAAATGAAATTATGACACCTCGAACCGATATAATTGCAGTCGAGCTCAATTCCGATCTGCAGAAAGTTCTCGATACCATAGCACAAGCCGGACATACCCGCGTGCCTGTCTACGAAAACAATATCGACAACATCGTCGGTCTTGTTTATGCTAAGGATCTGCTCCCCGAGATTGGCAAAAATCCGGCAGATTTCAAACTTCGCGATAAAATCAGGAAAGCCTATTTTGTCCCCGAGACCAAGCCGCTCAGGAGCCTGCTGCATGAATTTCAGAACCAGAAATTACATATCGCAGTCGTGCTCGACGAATACGGGGGAACAGCCGGGATAGTTACACTGGAAGATATTCTCGAAGAGCTTGTCGGAGAGATTGCAGACGAATACGAGGAAACGCCGACCCAGCCTGCGAAAAGAATTGACGATAATACCATCGAAGCCGACGCAAGGACTTCCGTCGATGATTTAAACGATGAATTCGAGCTTGATCTGCCGGAAGAAGACGATTATGAAACTATAGGCGGATTTGTATTTTCGCGGCTTGGCTATATCCCGAAAACGGGAGAAACATTCGAGTACAAGGATATGACGTTCGAGATTACTTCCGCAGAAGCAAGAAAAATAAGACGGATCAAAATCAGGAAAAATCCTCAGCAATAGCTCGTTAATATGCTTACCAGGGATTCAGCAATTTGCATACGCGCCATCGATTATTCCGAAACCTCGCAGATCGTGACTTTCTTCACCCGTGAGCACGGCAAAATCGATGCAATCGCCAAAGGTTCGAAAAGGCAGAAATCCGCGTTCGGAGGACCCATCGAAATGTTTTCTCACGGGAAAGTTATTTTCACTGACTCAGACACCGAAAAGCTCGCGACATTGACAGAATTCGAAGCCGACTACAATGAGGTGACAGGTGTCAACTTGTACAAAAACATTTTCGTACTGAACTGCTCTTTTTTTGCAACGGAACTTCTCAGCAAATTGACGGACGATTACGATCCGCATGCTGAGTTGTACGACAGTTTCCTTCAATTCTTGCGCGATACAAAAGAACAGCAAAGCAATAAAGAGATGATGTCTTTGTTAATTTTTTTCCAGTTGACATTACTGAAAGAAGTTGGCCTTCAGCCTGTCCTGAGCCATTGCGCTAACTGCAAAAGGATTCCCAAGCCACGAGTCACGAGCCAGGGAATTTATTTCAGTACCGCGGCGAACGGCCTGGTGTGCGAAGATTGTGAAATGAGCTTCCCCGATAAAATAAAGCTCTCGAAACAGGCTGCCGATTGCTTCGCTAATTTCAGGCAGATTGTTCGTGCTCAGGAATCAACTCTAAATGAAATTGAAAGAATTCTGGTCCACCACTTCACCAACATCCTTGGACACTAGCTCAAAATGGCAAAGTACATTGTAAAGTGAAGATGAAACATCACCTGCTATGCGCAAATATGCTGCTCTTATAATAGTCGTTTAGCTGCACTTCATAAAGTAAGCACCAAAAAACTGCAAAGAAAGATATTTTCGGCTTTTCGCTGATTTCTCTTTCGTATATAATTCATACAAGTTTGTATATGTGAAAGAAGGAAGAATGTTCAAACTTGCGAACAAGAATGAAAATAGCCTCGAAAGCCCGCGCGCGGCTTCCTCGGAGTACAAACATCTCATTTTTCTTTCGTCGGTATTGTTCGTAATAGCAATGATAATTCACTATATTACAGGCATTTATGTCTCCTCGACCCAGGCAGTTTATGTGCCGGACCTGATTTTGGACCATATCGGGCCTGTAAATGTCGGATTCTTCTATGTTTACGGCTACATAATTCTCTTTGCAGCATTGTTTCTATATCCCGGTGTATATCATATCAGAACTCTGCATGTAGTAATTGCCCAGTTCAGCATTCTCGTGATTTTACGTGCCGTTTTTATTTCGTTCACCCATCTTCAAACGCCTCCCGATGTGATACCTGTGACCTTTCCATGGCTGTTTCAGGATTTCAGTTTTCAAAACGATATGTTTTTTTCTGGTCACACTGCAATTCCCTTTCTCGGATTTTTGCTGTTCAAGGAACGTATAAGGTATTTCTTTTTGTTCGGTTCGATATTTATGGGAGCTGTCGTTTTACTGATACACATACATTATAGTATAGATGTGATGGCTGCTTTTTTCATAACGTATGCCAGTTACAAAATGGGAAATGTCCTCATAGAAAAGGCTGAACAATATATCATAAGTTAACCATTTCGTATTGTTTTTTATCCCGGTGTAGAGAAGAAATATATTTAACAACGACTTAGTTGCAATTATAATTTCGCAATTTCCAGTAATGTGGAAATACTTATGTTAAGAAATAAAGAATACTTTATCGCAGGGTATAAAGATTGGCGAAAGGAGCTGCGCGCATACAAGTATTTTATTTTTCTTTCGCTCATGGTTTTTGTAATAGCCACTTTTATCGACTATCTTTCAGGTGTGTATGTAACTTCAGCAGAGACTGCTCATGTACCTGATTTGATTCTGGACCATATTGGACCCATTGATGTCAGCTTCCTTTTTATTTGGGGTTATATTGCTTTCTTTTCGCTATTGTTCTTATACCCCATTTTTCTTCATGTAAGAACATTGCACATCGTAATAAGCCAGTTCAGCCTGCTTATCATGCTCAGGGCAGTTTTTGTGCTCTTGACGCACTTGCAGACGCCGCCCGATGCAATCATCGTCGATTTTCCATGGAAATTTCAGGTCCTCAGTTTTCAAAACGACATGTTCTTCTCGGGTCACACCGCCATTCCGTTTCTCGGATTTCTGCTTTTCAAGAGGCCGATAAGGTATTTCTTTCTGTTCGGCTCAATATTGATGGGAGCAGTAGTTCTATTAATTCATATACATTTCAGTATAGATGTTTTCGGAGCGTTTTTCATGACTTACGGCAGTTATAAGATTGGAAATCTTCTGATCCGCAAAGCAGAGCACTATATCAGGAGCTAATCACTTCCATGAAATTCCGTACGGACTGCTCCGTTTTCCAGGCAGGCGTAAAGCCGTCGAATTGCTTTGACTTTTCGATTGCTCCTTTCAATCTCAGCCTGTACTGGCTCACATGATGATAATATTTCAGTTCCTCGTAATAGTCAGCCAGATATTCCTGCTCGGTCTGTCCCGGTGTAGGCATAAACAACACTCTTTTTTTATCAATCTCCGCGAGCTCCATCACAGTTGTATAGCCAGGCCTGCTTATTATAAACCTGGCTCGATTCATCACATCTCCCTGCTGCTCAGAGTTCAGGAAACTGTAAATTACAACGTTGTCGCGATTACTCGTCTCGGCGCTGTCAGGATTGCCGCCCGCGATTACTACTTTGCCGTCCAGCTGATTTACCTGACGCATTATTTTCTTGTAGAAAATTGACCTTTGTGGCTCCGGACCCGAAATAGAAATCAAATAATCTATATCCTCGGGGACGTCTTTTTTCTTAACATGCGACAATATCCCGATGTACTTTATTTTGTCCCTGCTCTCATATCGTAAATTGTGAGAAAGTCTTCCGGAAAGATTCGGCTGATCGAAATCCGGCACAATTACGTACTTATATTTTCTCATCCTTAAATCAAGCCACTTTTCGACAGCTCTTTCGGCGCCGAAAGGCGTGCTGAACCTCAGTTGATGATTAATCAAATAGGAATTATCCTGCCTGTCATAAACGTCGTATCTGCAGTCGGAGATTACCTTGTCAAAACCCTGGTCTATGATTTTTTTCGACCGTTTTCGAGCTTTGCGCAGAGTTGTTACCATTCGTGGCGCCGAGAACGCAAACATCGTCTTGAAGAAAGGTGTCCTTGTATAAGGTACATAAATACTCGGAACATCATAGTACGTACATTTGTCTCCGAAATATCCCTGAGCGAGTTTCAGTGCTCTGCCTGTCGAAAGGATATGAACTTCGTTGCTTTTCAGCAATTCGGTTATCAGCGGAATATCTCGCGTCGCATGTCCCAGGCCCCAGTCAAAAATCCCAAAAAGTATCTTCATATAGTCCGTGCTGAAATGTGAGAGTACAATTGAAGTCTGTGCTCAAAACAGTTTCATCTCATCATCAGGCTCCTTCTTCTTTCGTACCTTAATTCCGAGATGCTCACATGCCTGCTGCGTAATTTCCCTGCCGCGTTTCGTTCGGCGCAGGAAACCTATCTGCAAAAGATAAGGCTCGACTACGTCCTCCAATGTGTCCCTTTCTTCACCGAGCGTAGCGGCTATTGCGTCTATCCCGGCCGGGCCTCCGTCGTACACATCGACAAGAGCACGTAAAACAGATCGATCAAGCTCATCCAGACCAAGCTTGTCAATTCGTTCCATCTTCAAAGAGCTTTCGACAATTTTCGTGCTGAGCACTCCCGAACCTTTTACCTGCGCATAATCCCGCACCCTTTTTAGCAGACGATTTGCAACACGCGGTGTGCCCCGTGAGCATGCGGCTATCAATTCAAGTGTACCGTCCTCACACCGAAGGTTAAGCAGCTTCGCTGACCTTGACAGAATTTCCGCAAGGTCATCTGCAGTATAAAAATCCAGATGGTAAAGCATCCCGAACCTGCTTCGAAGCGGTGCGCTTAACAATCCCGCGCGCGTGGTTGCACCTATAAGCGTAAAGCGTTTGAGCGGAAAGTTTATCGTCTTGGCGTGCAGGCCGCTATCTACTGTGTAATCGACTTTGAAATCCTCCATTGCAGGATAAATAAATTCCTCGACCGGTGTGCTGAGCCTGTGAATCTCATCGATGAAAAGAACATCACCTGTATTGATATTGCTCAACAGTCCCATTATGTCACCAGCTTTGGCGAGAGCAGGTCCCGAAGTAGCGCGAACTTTCGCTCCCATTTCATTTGCTACGACATTTGCCAGAGTTGTCTTGCCAAGTCCCGGCGGGCCGTAAAACAATATATGTTCAAGCGGCTCCTGTCTCTGTTTGGCTGCTTCAATAGCTATGGAAAGTTTTTCCCTCACATTATGCTGACCTATACACTCGTCCAGCATTTTAGGCCGAAGCGAAAGGTTGAAACCCTCCTCCTGCTCATTCATAGATTGTCCGCTGATTATTCTGCCTATCGTCATAATATTTTCAAAAATTCAAAATCTATCCGGTTTGTCATACCCGCGAAGGCGGGTATCCATCTGGGTATAGCAACAATGGATTCCTGCCTGCGCAGGAATGACATACTATGTGTACTATAACAAAATTCAAGATGTTATTAACCTCTGTATTTTATACCTTTGACATTGTTTAGTATTAAGAGTTTATTGCTTAGCACTTTTTTATACTTCCACACCTTGTTTCAATCGATACACGAGCGGCACAAGTTCTTCCGCCGAAATTACATCGGGATGCTTTCGCCTGGCCAGTTCAATCAACTCGATAGCTTCGGAACGTTTTTCACCCCATGCGATTAAAATTTCGAGAGCTTCCACCTGGAATGGCTTAAATCCTGCTTCTTCTGTAGAGCCCTCAGCCGCTCCGAGTGCAAAATCCTGTAATTTGCCCCGCAATTCAGCGATGATTTGCTGAGCCATCCTGCTTCCTACAGCCGGTAATTTGAGCAGAACTTTTTCGTCACCGTTTTCTATCGCAGTCGCGATGGAAGCTATCGGAATATTAAGCGAGCGCAGGCCTTTCTTGATACCCATCCCTTTGACACTAATATATTTCGAAAAGAAGTCTTTTTCGTCAGCGTTTAAAAAACCAATCATTCTCGGAATAAGATTTCCACCTCCGAGCGAGCCTTCGTAATATTCCATAGTATAAAGTGTAATTTCCGAACCGACTCTGCCTGAGAGCGCCTCGACACAGTAACTCGCCAGCATTATTTCATAACTAACCGCTCCAACCTTCACCAGGCACGACTCAGTTTGCAGTTTTATTAATTGTCCTTCAATTTGTGCAATCATAGTTCATTCGAAATTTGCAGAGAATTCGCACAGCAAAGAGCTGCCGCGATTGCATCTGCCACATCGTTTGGTTCAGGCAATTCAGAAAGCATAAGAATCGTCTGAATGGTTCTTTGAACCTGCTCCTTAGATGCTCTGCCGTTGCCCGTTATTGATTTTTTTATTCGAGTCGCGTTGAAGCTATTTACCTCAATCGACGACTGAGCACATTTTTGCAGTATAACACCTCGTGCGTGTCCCATCAATATCGCAGTTTTCGGATGGGCATAATGCGAGTACAATTCCTCGACCGCAACGATGTCAGGTCTGAAATTGTCGATAATTTCGCTTATATCAGCCGCAATTCTGTTCAATCTTTCTGCAAGAGGAAGGTCATTGGGAGTTCGCAAAATCCCTGCTTCGAGAAGCTTTTCGCCTTCGATGCTCGCTTCCATACATGCGTAGCCGCAGACCTGTAAACCCGGATCAATCCCAAGTATTCTCATTTGGTTCTCCAGGTAGTTCCGTCAGGCTTGTCTTCCAGTGCTATTCCCGCTTCGTCGATTTTATCACGAAGTTCGTCTGCTCTCGCATAATCTTTCTGCTTTCGCGCTTCGTTTCGCTGTCCTATCAGAATGTTCACCAGTTTGTCCACGAGCTCATTATCAACGGACTCAGTCTGCTCGT
>JARRRJ010000056.1:0-8095 GCA_037380865.1 Sedimentisphaerales bacterium | reverse complement strand
TTCTATTCAAATCATCATAGTCGCGAACGCAGATATCCGTTTTAGCCGCACAAGCGAACCGCCGCTTTCGTAGCAGTGGCAGACTGAATTTTCTTTCTACATCAAGCGTTCCGTAGATATAATTGAAAAACCTTCAGTTCGGGTATTATAACTTTTTTACTGTATTTTTCTATTGATTGTTCCTTTATGAACACAAAAACACGAAGCATTACGATATTTGTTTTTGTTCTCTTTCTATTAGTTGCGATGTTCTTCGGGATAACCAGGAAACAGCCTGTAGAGTTCGAGAGCGGCTACAGGCTGGTTATGGGCACATTTGTGCGGGTCATCGTAGTTGCGCCAAATCGGAAAATTGCAGAAAAAGCCGCAGAGGATGCTTTCGCCGCAATCGAGAATGTCGATAACCTGATGAGCGATTATAAGGACAATTCGGAAATCAGTATCGTAAATCGGGAGGCATTCCAGAGAGCAGTACAGGTAAGCGAGCCTACTTTCGAGGTCATCCAAAGAAGTGTCAAGTTCAGTAAGTTCACAGACGGGGCTTTCGATGTTACAGTCGGACCTCTTGTTGCTTTGTTCCGTGAGGAAAAAGAGACCCAAAACGCTCCGACAAAAGAAGAAATCGAGCAGGCTGACTCTAAAGTTGGTTATGAAAAGCTCATGCTCGATGAATCGAACAGGACTGTGCGATTTTCAGTCGAGGGCATGAAACTTGATCTTGGAGGCATAGCAAAAGGTTACGGCATAGACAAAGCTATCGAAGCAATTCAAGAAGACGGAGCACTCGGAGCTATGGTCGATGTGGGAGGTGACGTGCGATGCTTCGGAACACCATCCAAAGGCAAAAAGACATGGCTCGTCGGAATTCAGGACCCGAACCTGGAATCGGAAAAGAAAGATAACGGCCTCATTCTAACACTTAAAATATCAGACGGCGCAATCGCAACCAGCGGTGATTACCAGCAATTCGTGATGATAGAAGGCAAAAAACAAAGCCACATAATCGACCGCCGCACAGGCTCGAGCGCAGAGGGATTGTCAAGTGTCTCGATTGTCACGGATAACGCGACAGACGCAGACGCACTCGCTACGGCAGTAAGCGTTATGGGTCAGGATAAAGGCCTTTCACTTATCGAACGCCTCTCCGGTACAGAAGCTATCCTGATTCCATCTTCCACGTCAGAAGAAATAATCAAATCAAGCGGTGCTGAAAAATACATAAAAAATTAGCATCATGTTGCGTTTCAAAGAGTTAAAATCAAATTCAGGACTGATATAACCACCTGTAAATCAAATTCATGTGGTTCCACTCTCATCTTCATTCACGTCTTAAATGCTGTAAAGAAATGTATCCGAATCCCCCTATTGCCGCTCAAGTCTCAATATAACACATGTTCCGGAGATCATAAATCCACGGCAGAAAGAAAGGATTTTGTGAAAATCCTATAAGACTTGTATTTGCAGGCACTTGCGAGAGGAAAATGTTTTGACAAGATTGGAGTTAGAGAAAATAATATTGCATCTGTGGTGATAGAAGCCAGTGTTTTTGTGGATTGAATAGATGTTACGGACTTATGCGGCATTTTTTTCTGTGCTTCGGTCAGTTGTCGATATAGTTATTATCGGCATCTGCTGGGTCGCCGTCTATTTTCTGAGATTCTATTCGGGACTTTTCAGCATCGATCGCGGAATTCCTGGTTTTGAGCGACATTTATTATTGACTTTGCCAATTATATTGATGTGCTACATCGCCTGCGTATGGTCAGGGATTTATAAGCCTCAGCGTGTGCAAAATATGTTTCAATTATTTACAGACACACTCAAGGCAAGCGTCTTAGGCGGCTTGTTCGTTTTCACTTTTTTGTACAGCACGTTAGGCACGCGATACTCGATAATGGGAGACGCGCCTTATACGAGATTGCTGTCAGTGCTTTTCGTGCCAACACTTTTTGTGGGTTTGTCTTTTTCGCATTTGTTCACAATGTCGGTTTTGAGAAGCCTGCGCAAAAAGGGATACAACCTTCGACACTATGCTGTAATTGGAGCAGGCCAAAAAGCTCAACAGTTGGTAAGTGACATCAGGAAAATGGGATGGCTCGGACTTAAGTGTTCCTTCTTCGTAGATGATAATGAAAATAACTTCGGGAAAGAATTACTCGGATGCCCTGTGTACGGTCCTTTAGAAAGAACGCTGGAACTGGTAAAGGAAAAGGGAATTGACGAAGTATATCTCGCACTCGGAGGCAGTGAAGCTCAGCAAGCTTATCCTGTTCTCGAAGCTCTGCAAATAGCAGGCGTGACAGTGCGAATCATTCCCGACTGGGGTAACCTGCTATTATTGAGCAATCCTGTCGTAGTTCCAGTTGGTTCGCAGGTCTTGTTTTCTTCAGGCGAGTCACCCTTGAGCGGCTCCAGAATTATTTTCAAGCACATCTTCGATTTTACCGCGGCACTTGTGCTCCTGGCTATTCTTTCTGTTCCCATGCTGGTCATTGCGTTGCTGATTAGATTAAGCAGTGAAGGGCCGATTTTCTATAAGCAGAGCAGAGTGGGGATGGATCGGAAGGAATTTAAGATTTATAAATTCCGCACAATGTTTGAAAACGCAGAGGAAAAAAGCGGTCCTACATGGTCAACGAAAAGTGATTCGAGACGTACAAAAATCGGAGCTTTTCTGCGCAGGACGAGTCTCGATGAACTGCCGCAGCTTTTCAACGTTTTGAAAGGTCAGATGAGTCTTGTCGGGCCCAGACCGGAAAGGCCCCACTTCGTGAAAGAATTTTCAGAGCAATACTGGAAATACATGCTCAGGCACAAAGTCAAATCGGGTATGACAGGCTGGGCGCAGATAAACGGTTTTCGTGGTGACACTTCGCTTAGAAAAAGACTGGTTTATGATTTGTACTATGTAAGGAACTGGTCCTTTGCTCTGGATTTGTGGATTCTTCTCAGGACTCCATGGCATGTGATAAAAGGAGAAAACGCTCATTAAGAACACAGCAGCAACAATGTTCATAAAACGAGATCTCCACAATGTCTCAATTCTGATCTTGATAACATTATGTCTGGGGATTTTTCTTATCGCGACAACTGTTGTTATTGCAAAAGACGGAACAATTTTTATCGAATATGCAAAGAAAATCGCCGTCTCACCAACTCAAACAATGCTCGCTGAATATCAGCACCCCGGCTATCCTTTTCTTATTTTAGGCGCAAGTAAAATAACCGGTCTGCTTTATAAAGGCGACCAACTATTTCGTTTCATATACTCTGCGCAATCTGTTGCTCTTTTCTTCAGAATATTGACAATTATTGTCCTATACCTTATTGGCAAAGAACTGGTTGGCTCACGTTATGCTTTCTGGGCAATGTTAGTTCTCATACTGCTTCCGAAACCTGCCGAATACGGAAGCGATGCGCTTAGCGACTGGCCTCACTTGTTTTTTCTCGCTGTCGGAATGCTGCTTCTCTTCTATGGTGCAAAGTTCAAAAAATGGTGGTTGTTCGCTTTCGCGGGATTGGCGGGCGGACTGGCTTATCTGATTCGTCCCGAAGGTGCTCAGGTCGTTATATATGGCACATTGTGGCTTGGTCTCCAATTATTCTGGAAAAAAAGAACATTAAAAAAATCCCGAGTCGTGCTGGGATTAGCATCAATGCTCTTTCTCTTTTTGGCGATTGCCTCGCCTTATATGAAACTCAAGGGTGCAATATTTCCCAAAAAGAGTATAGGTGAATTTTCATCTACGTTTAGCAGTATGAGAATCTTGCCCGTGCATGCGCGGGGACTGCACCTTAGGCGTCCCATAGGGAGAAATCCGCGCTACGATGCGGGTATTGCACCTTCGAAGGTTGGACAGGCTATCGTAAAAATATTTGAAAACACCGGCGATACTCTTATGTGGTTTTTTCTTGTGCCTTATTTTATCGGCATCATTCTGCATTTCAAAAAGCACAAGCTTCTTGAACCTAACCAGTTTTTTATTATCGCACTTGTGATTATTAATGTTCCTTTAATGATATGGCTTTATTGCTCTCACGATTATATGAGCGGCAGGCACACTTTGCCTCTTGTTGCATTCACGATGTTCTTTATTCCGACAGGTCTGGAGGCATGGGCATCCTGGCTTAACACAAAATTCTCCAAAGGTTATCAGCATACGCATCGCTGGTTTGCAATTTTGATGGTGATCGGTATTTCAATATGCATTCCCAAATTGCTCACGTCACTGCATCCTGACAAACTTGTTTATCGTCAGGCGTCGCAATGGCTGGTCCAAAATACAAAAACCCCTTCTGTCATAGGTGTTCCCGATTATCGCATCAGCTTTTACGCAGAGCGCGCAGGTATCAAGATGGAAAATGAGAATATTCCTGAAGCTATAGATTATCTCATTGAGATAAACGATACGAAGGAAGGCGAGCAGGAAATAAGAACCGTTCAGAATTTTCAGAAGGTTTATTCCGTTAAAAATAACAATGACAAGGAAGAAATTGTAATCTACCGGCGAACAAATCAGTAGGATTTATTCTGTCATTTCCACCAGGAACGATTCAGACTCAATTTCCTATTCAGGCCGACAGGCAAACAGACATAGTGACGTCCAAGCTGATAGCCGATGAATTTTGCAAAGATTCTTAAAGCAAATTCAGGAAGCAAATCAGGTCTTTTCGTCTTTTTAAGAAAAGCGAATTCCGACTTAACGTATTTCTTACCATGTCCATGTGGTTTCCCGAATTCCTTAAGGAGCCAGTTCTCACTTCTGTGAAAAACACCCATATCGAAATAGCGCCTGAAATCCTGGCAAATCGTGTAATTATGAGAATGGAACACTTTCGCAGAAGAAACATAGGCAATTTTCTTCTTACCGAGAAGCAGTTTCGCGGCCGCGTACGTATCTTCTCCGAAAATCAGACGTTCTTTGAAGAAGCCGATTTGCTCTAAAGCAGATTTTCTGTAGGCTGCAAAAGAGTTCGAAAAGAAAATGCTTCGCAAGCCATGCTTTTTTCGGTCGGAAAGTTTACTCACATAAGAATGTTCAGGATAGTTGAACAAGCGGAGATGTTCCGCAAAAACAGAAGCATTCTTATCAGGCATCTGCCTTCCAAAAACTGCGGCTATATTTTCGTCTGTCTCGAAAGGCTTTGTGATATTCTCCAGCCCTTTATTGTCGGAAAATAGAACATCCTGGCTAAGGTAGATTAAGATTTGCCCCATAGCCTGTTTTGCGGCTAAAGTTCTTGTTCCGCCGTGGTCGAACTGATCTTTTGCAATTTGTATTACCCTTGCGTTACAGGAATCAGCTATTTCGACTGTGTTATCAGTGGATGAAGAATCGATTACTATAAGCTCATAACCTTGGATTGTTTGTGATTGAAGTGAACTTAACAAAGAAGGCAAATGTTTCGACGCGTTACAGGTTGGTATAATTATGCTAAGCATTTTTCATACTGACATGCTTTGCTTCGAGATTAAGGTGTTCTTCATCGCAGGGGGAATTTGGCGCATAATTGTCTGACCTTTTCCTTCAGTTCGTCTTTGATCGAATCGTCAATTTCATATCTTGTTTCAGATATTGCTTTCACTTTTCTCAAAGCAGTATCAATCAATAATGAAATTGTGTCAATCTCTTCAGGTCCCATTCCATTTCTTGTAACGATGGGTGTGCCCAGTCTCATGCCGCTGGTGATTTTTGCGCTTTTATCATCGTAAGGAAGTTTGTTCATATTTATCACAATGCCGCAGTCTTCGAGGCACTTTTGTGCAATCACACCTGTAAGACCTTCTATCGAATTGCTGATGTTCACGAGGACCATGTGATTGTCCGTTCCGCCTGTCAAAACGTCATAATCCATCTCGACAAGATTGCTGGCGAGTCTTTTTGCGTTTTCGATAATTTTGAATTGTCTTGCCCTGTAACGCTCGGAAAGAGTCTCCCCGAAGAATACAGCTTTAGCGGCGATGTTGTTTAGATATGGCGTTCCCTGCACACCGGGGAAAGTTGTTTTATCGATAAGTTTCCACAGCGGTATGTCTTTTCCTGAGATATTTATTTTCCTGTCAAAATCGTGACCCATCAGGATGAGACCTCCCCTCGGTCCTCCCGGCTTATATGTGCTTGTCGTTGTAAAATGAGCATAGTTAATGGGAGAAGGATGGGCGCCGGCAATTACCAGGCCTGATATGTGGGAAATATCAGCAAGAAGATATGCTCCTACTCTCTCTGCTATTTCCCTGAATTTCTTGAAATCAATAGTCCTTGAGTATGCTGTCGCACCGCAAATGATGAGCTTAGGCTTGAAAGCTATTGCCATAGCTTTAATTGAATCGTAGTCGAGCAGAAAACTGTCTTTACTGACGTTATAATTGTAAACCTTAAAAAACTTTCCGCTGAAGGAGACGTTTGCGCCATGGGAGACGTGTCCCCCCTGGTCCATTCCGAGACTCAATATTGTGTCATCTTTGTTGAGCAGTGCGGTAATAACAATTTGATTTGCGCTTGTTCCTGAGTGCGGCTGAACATTTGCGTATTGTGCGCCGAAAGTCTCTCTCGCTCGCGCCGCGGCAAGCTTTTCTACGCTATCGACAACCTCGCAACCGCCGTGAAATCTTGCGCCGGGAAAACCTTCGGTTGTTTTGTTCTGGATGATCGAGCCGAGAGCGGCCAGGACGGCCTGAGAGCATTGATTCTCCGCAGCGATTAGCTGCAACGTGTTGTGAAGCCTGTCGTATTCCTCGGAAATGAATTTGTAAATTTGTGCGTCCTGCTCTTTTAAAGAGTTAAATATGTTTCTATGATATTGTTGTGAAGATAATTTCTCAACCAGCTCCAGCACTATCGAATCCTTTCTTCAGTTTGAACAATATTTTTACAGAACTGCTTTATTATTTCATTTTCTCTCCCGTAGTCAAGCTATATTTTTCTTGTAAGATCATTAAATGTCACATAGACAATCAATGTCAGTATCAAAGCCCAGGTAACATAAGCAATTACTGTTTGTGTTTTCTCACTGATAGGCGAGCCTTTTATCTTCTCGATGATGAGGAGCAGGACAAGGCCGCCATCAAGAGGAGGCATAGGCAGAAAGTTGAAGACGGCAATTACCGCACTTATGAGTCCCAGAAAATAGACATAATAGATTATCGGCTGCTCAGAGACAATCTGATAGCTGAACCTCATAATTCCTACGGGTCCCATAAGGTTTTTCGGGCTCACAAGTCCGGTAAAAAGACGTCTCAACGTCACGTAAGTCTGCGCGATAAAACTGATGGTCTTGCTGTATCCCATTGTAATTGCCTGTATGGGACCGTCTGCTTTGTAAAGTCGCCTCAATTCCCGAAACGGTATATCTTCTACGGGGATAGACTGAACATTGATGAACTTGCTCGCGTCTTCACTAACGACGAAAGCCACATTACCCGCCTGCTGCTCGCTGAGCCGCCAATCCAGGGTAATGCGTTGACCCGGATATTTCTTTATTTCTCTTACTACGTCATAGAAACTCGAGACTTGTGTACCATCGACGGATGTTATCGCAGCGCCGCGAGGAATATCCAGCTTTTCAAATCCCCCAGTGGTCGAAATAGTATCAGCGACAACTGGATGGTCAGCGTCGAGAGTAAGAGCAATACCTATCAAGACACTGCCGCTGTTAGCTGAACGCCTGGGCACAACTGTAACAGTGTGTATTGTTTCTGTTCCGTCGTTCCCGGTGCGCAAAACTCGAATAGCGAGTTCCTTGTTCTCATATTCAGTTGCGACATCGTTCATATCCGCGCGTGTCGGATTACTCACGTCGTCTATTGCGAGAATTATATCCCCTTCCTTAAGAACAGAAACATCGTTCGCATCTGAAGAATTCTTTGCCTGGTCAAAATAATCCTGAAGGTCTTTCGTAAGACCTACAACTTTCAGCCTGGGAACCATAGAATAGACATTACACAAGCTGTTGTTATTACCGAAATCTTCATTAAGTGCAGATACCCATTCCAATTGAATTCTTGATTCGACAGTTTTAGTTTGGCCGGCCTTGACCGGACGCTCAGCGGTGAGCGTAATCTGCGGCGTGAGAGAATTCTGAATTATATCCGCGA